>JAZRWZ010000172.1:0-3909 GCA_045599985.1 Acutalibacteraceae bacterium
GGCATTTCGGCGGTTTCGCCGCCAATCAGGGAACAGCCGGCCTGCACACAGCCCTCAGCAACACCGCTGACGATATCGGCAATGCGCTCGGGAATGTTTTTGCCGCAGGCAATATAATCAAGGAAGAAAAGGGGCTTGGCACCGCAGCAGATAATATCGTTCACACACATGGCAACACAGTCAATGCCAACGGTATCATGCTTATCCATCAGGAAAGCAAGCTTCAGTTTTGTGCCTACGCCATCCGTGCCGCTCACAAGAACGGGTTTTTGAATGCCGGTCAAATCCAGTTCATATAATCCGCCGAAGCCGCCGATATCGGAGGCAGCGCCGCCGCAAATGGTGCGGGCGATATGTTTTTTCATCAGTTCAACGGCCTTGTAGCCTGCGGTAATGTCAACACCCGCGGCTGCATAGCTGTCTGATTTGGAATTTGTGTTCATTGTGAATTACTCCTTTCCGTTCCAACAATATGTGCATATTTCATCGGCATCCACGCCGAGTGCTTCAATAATTCCGTCGAGGGTCTGGAATTCCAAAGTATCCAGTTTTAATTTTTTGGCAATGCTGTTGCGCAGCTTTTGGCCCCGTTCCGTGGAGCGGTCCATGTATTCATCCATGTGTCTTTCGCCCTCGGCACCTTCCAGTTCACGAATGGTTTTACGGGCGATAAGCTCCAGTTCGGAGGTTGCACGGCTGAAATTCAGGTATTTACAGCTATACATAATGGGCGGGCACGCGGAGCGCATGTGCACCTCTTTGGCGCCGTTTTGATAAAGGAATTCAACGGTTTCGCGCAGCTGTGTGCCGCGAACAATGCTGTCATCCACAAACAGCAGTTTTTTGCCGTGAATCAGCTCGGTTACGGGAATCATCTTCATTTTGGCAACCTGATTGCGAACCTTTTGATCGGTGGGCATAAAGCTGCGGGGCCATGTGGGCGTGTATTTAATGAAAGGCCTGGCAAAAGGAATGTGGCTTTCGTTGGCATAACCGATAGCATGGGGCAAGCCGGAATCGGGAACACCGCACACATAATCAATGTTTTGGGCAATGCCGTTTTCTCTGTCTGCCCTTGCCATAATCTCACCGTTTTTGTTGCGCATCACTTCAACATTGATGCCCTCGTAGTGAGAGTTGGGGTAACCGTAGTAGGACCACAGGAAAGCGCAGATGCGTTTTTTCTCTTTGTTGGCGGGCATAAGAACTTTAACGGAATCTGCCGTTAATCGAACCACCTCGCCGCAGCCCAATTCATAAGCATCGGTATAACCCAGCTTTTCGTAAGCAAAACTTTCAAAGGAAACGCAATGACCGAAGTTGTTTTTTCCAATCAGAACCGGCAGTCTTCCGTATTTATCTCGGGCAGCAATGATTTCACCGTTGTCGTCAAGAATCAGAACGGTTAAAGAGCCTTCGATTCTGTCCTGCGCATAGCGGATACCTTCCTCAAAGGAATCTTTCTGATTGATTAAAGCGGCAACAAGCTCATTGGAATTCACTCTGCCTCCGCTTAAAGCATCAAAATGCTCTTTGGTGCTGCTGATGATTTCATCGGTGAGTGCATTGATGTTATTGATAATACCCACGGTGCAGATGGCAAAGGTGCCCAGATGAGAACGGATAAGGATAGGCTGAGGATCGGTATCACTGATGGCACCGATGCAGCTTGTCCCCTTCATTTCGCCCACATCTTTTTCAAATTTGGTGCGAAACGGTGTGTTTTCGATATTATGGATATTGCGGTTGAACCCGAATTCCTTGGAAAAAGAAGCCATACCGCCCCGCAATGTGCCCAGGTGGGAATGGTAATCCACACCGAAAAACACATCATAAACACATTCTTTTGATGAAACAACTCCGAAAAAGCCGCCCATATACAAACCTCCGAATAAAAATAAAAACAAGCAGCAAACGCAACTGTATTATACAGAAGGCATAAGCTGCTTGTGATTAACAAAAATTAAGGAAAACTTTTGCGCACAAAGGCCGTGCAAAACATTCAAAACTCCGGCGGTGCCGCCTTTTTCGCACAAGTCACCGGCACAGGTCACACCCTTTACGCAGGTGGGTAAGAAGAGGCGCGCAGAAAGGCACTGCATTTTTTCGGCAGTCTGACACAACAAAACCCGGATTGTGTTCACGGCGCATCCTCCTCTCACGGTTAAGATAAAATCACTGAAAATTATTTGTTGAATTTAGCGGAAATCTCTTTATCCTTCTGCAAAACCTTTTCGCTGTTCTCTTTGCGGGAGGCATCAAGCTTTGCGGCTAAATCGGCATCTTCCACGGCAATAATCTGGAGTGCCAGCAATGCGGCATTGGCGGCGCCGTCAATGGCAACGGTGGCTACTGGAATGCCGGAGGGCATCTGCACGGTGGAAAGAAGAGCATCCAGACCGTCAAGGGTAGAGGATTTCACGGGAATGCCGATAACGGGCAAAGTGGTGTTAGCGGCAATGGCACCGGCCAGATGTGCAGCCTTGCCCGCGGCGGCAATCAAAGCACCAAAACCGTTTTTACGGGCATTCAGGGAGAATTCCCTTGCCTGCTCGGGTGTTCTGTGAGCAGAAAACACATGAACTTCGTAGGGGGCATTAAAACTTTCCAATGTATCGATTGCTTTCTGAACAACCGGCAGGTCACTGTCGCTGCCCATAATGATACCGATTTTCTTCACCAAAATCACCTCAAAACAGGAATGTATTACATATAATGTAAATATTATGAATACAGTTTAACATAGGCTATATTTTAAGTCAACAACATAAAGAAAATGCTGTTGAGAATATTTACTCAACAGCATCGTCATATTTTGTGTAAAGTGACAGTTATCGGCAATATTTTTCCACATAGGAATCCATGCTTCTTTTAATGATTTCCACAGCCGTTGCCCTGTCTTTCACTTCATCCACGGCGGTTTCCTTACCCTCAAGGGTTTTGTAAACAGAGAAGAAGTGCCTCATTTCATCAAAAATGTGATGGGGCAGCTCGGAAATATCCTGATAGGAATTGTAGGTGGGGTCATTAAAAGGAATGGAAATGATTTTTTCATCCAGCTTTCCCTGATCTATCATGGCAATAACACCAATGGGATAGCAACGAACCAACGTCATGGGATCAATTGGTTCACTGCAAACCACCATAACATCCAAGGGGTCACCGTCATCACCCAAGGTGCGGGGAATCAGGCCGTAATTGGCGGGATAATGAGTAGCGGTGTAAAGGATACGGTCAAGAATCAGGCAGCCTGTTTCTTTGTCCAATTCATACTTTTTCTTGCTGCCCTGAGTGATTTCAATCACCGATACGAAATCCTCGGGAGTGATTCTTTTGGGGCTGATGTCATGCCAGATATTACCCATAATGTTACCTCGTTGATTAATTTAGGATATGATTTTACCTTTAAATTCGCGAATTGTCAAACAAAATTCATCATTATTGCAAACGATTGATAATTTTTGCCGGCAAAACGGGAACGGATTCCCAACAGCCAACAACATAATCACTGACAATAACCGCATTATTCAGGCAGATATCCAAAGGCTTATTTTGTAATATTCCGTATAGAAATGCAGCGGAAAAGCTGTCGCCTGCTCCTACCGTTGATACAACTTCGCCTTGGGGTTTCTCGGAGTAGTAAAATTTATCTTCCTCCCGTGAGAATGCAAGCGCACCGTCCTTATCCAGCGTAACGGCAATGGTACGGATATCATAAAACTTTGCCAGATATCTGCACAGCAGCCGCAGAAAAGACATATCATCCATACATCTTTCCCGTTCAATAATTCCAGTTTCGGTAAACACAAAGGCTTCTTCACGGCTGAATTTCAGCACGCTGCAGGCCTTAAGACCGTTTTCCAGTATTTGCCTGTCATAGTAATTTTGACGGATGTTGATATCAAAAAT
>JAZRWZ010000173.1:0-4987 GCA_045599985.1 Acutalibacteraceae bacterium
GTTACAAATTCATAGGGTTTACACAACACTCTCTTCTTAATATAAAAGGCGTATAAATAGGGGAAGTCCCGGTCGGATTTTCCCATCGGCTTACGGGGCGTGAGGCTTCGGAGCCGAAATAAAATACGGAGGTAATCGAAATGAGAAAGAAGTCAATCCGGATTCTGGCGTTGCTCATGTCATTTGTGATGCTGATTTCCGCATCCTGCGTCACAACATTCGCCTACAAGACGGATTATGATGAGCCACAGATTGACGAAAACGGAAAAACCTACTTCACCTACGAGCAAGGCGGCACCTGGCTTATGGATACGCTGGATAACCTGCTCGGTACCATCAGCAACGGTGAACCCATTGTTGATGTTAAGGTTCTGGGTATCGAAATCTATATTGATTTGGGTTCCTACGACCTGCTCTGCTCCAGTATCAAAACCACCTGGGGCGACATCGGCGGTCTTGCCGGCCTTGTGGGCGACCTGGATGAATTGAGTGTCAACGCCCTCAATAACGCTGCCAAGAGAGACGACGTTCGCAACCCGGACTACCACTGCCTTTACACTTTGGTTCAGTTCCTGTATGAAAACCGCAGTGTTCTGAGAAAGATTGTAAACTACACATTTGATTACGGCGTTCTGGATGCCGGTATCATCAAGCCCTTCAACAACGGCCAGACCTTTGTTGACAGTATCGGCGACGGCCTGCTCAAGGATATCGGTCTGTTCCTGCGCAAGACTCTTTACGGCCTGCTTGAAGGATTGACCGGCCGTGAGGAAGGCACTGCCTTTACCGATACCACTTACCCCGCCGACGGTCAGGATGTTGACGGCGCTTTGCAGGACCTTGTGAACTGGCTGCTGGAGGATTCTCTCAACCTTACCATTGCCCGCGACAAGGTTAACCTGACCGACAACACTTTCTACCAACTGGTAAGCAACCTGATTGAGGCTTTGCTCAACAGCCTGGTTGTGCCTCTGCTGACGGATGTGCTGGTGGATGCTTTTGATATCGAAGTGACCGATGAATATCCCAAAGGTATTCCCGGCTCCGAGAATGACACCATGGGAATGGTACTTCCCATTGTTCAGGGCCTGATGGATAAGGCAGAGTCCTTCCCCGATTACTCCAGCTGCGAATATCCCGTTGAGCAGATTGAAACCCTGCTGACCTGGTTCTTTGTGGACGGCGGTATGAAGCAGTACATCAACATCTCCCCCGACGGCATCAGCATTGAGGATGACTTTGTGGATTTGCTTAACAGACTCTGCCGTTTGGCTATCCCCCTGCTTCACAGTCTGGACGGCTTTGATTACCTGCCCTCCTCTTATCTTCCCAGTGATACCGAGCTGAACATTGAAGAGGGTCAGCCCGGCTTCATCACCAACGCTACCTGCTATGCACAGATTGTAAACGTGCTGCTTTCCGGCTTGTTCATGGGCTACTACTGCCGCCCCGAGGCCGACAGCATCTCCGCCGTTGGTGCTTATGCACTTGCCTCCCTTTGCGCCCGTGTTGCTCCCGAACTGAACTATCTGGATATGCTGGATGCCAACTACATTGATAACGGCTTTACCGCCATGCCCATGATTGCAGAATACACCGCCAAGGGTCAGTATGCAAACGGCAGCACCTGGACCGAGGTTACCAGAACCTACAGCATCCCCTACGCCGCTGTGGATATGGGTGTTACCATCGGTAAATACTTCCTGGACGGCCTGATTACCGCCGACTTTGACGCCGTGCCCGACTCCGTGGCCGACCTCAATTCCACCAACACCGCTTCCGCAACTGTAAGACTTGAAAAGTTCCTGAAGGTGCTCATCGACTGGGCTCTTCAGAAATATGCTCCTCTGTTTGACAGCGCTCTCAGCCTTTCCGCCAAATACACCACTCCCGCCGATTGCTGGAAAGAGTTGGATGAGGTACTGTTCAGCCTGATTCCCTCCTCCTGGATGCCCGCAACCATCACCGACCACACCATGCAGGCCGGTGTAAACACCGCTCTGGGTCTCAACGGCAGTGCCGCTGTTCCCATGAACTCCATCCTTGACCTTATCTGCGGCTGGCTGCTGGGTTCCGTTATGGACTTTGACCTGCAGGAGCTGTTCGGCCTGTTCAGCATTCATGAGGGCGGCGACCTGGATTCTCCCGCCGTGGCCGTAATCATCCGCCTGGTTGACCGTGTGCTCTATGTTCTGTTCGGCAGATACTGCCTGCTGCCCACCACCGGTGCAGGCCGCAACGCCGTGCTGACCAACACCAGCATTACCAATCTGAACACCCTGCTCACCAAAGAAAATCTGGGTGAACTCATTTATCACCTTTGCTATGCTTTGGGCGGCAAGTCAAACTCCTTCAACGCCAACACCATAGCAAAGCCCATTCTGGAAACCGTTCTGCCTCTGCTGGTGTCCGCAGATTATGTAAAGCCCTACCGTCAGAACATTCTGAATCCCGGTGAAATCACCATCGGTCAGCTGGAAAACTTTGTTGACGAGTGCAACCTTGAAAACAAGTGCCGCTTTGACTATGTTCCCGCCGAGGTGAATGCCACCACCAAGGGCACCTATTACACCGTAAACATCAGCCTTGAAAACGGCGTTTATGAGGCTGTTGCCACTCCCGTATCTCTGCCTAACCAGTACGATCCCACCGTCACTTACTACACCCGGAAATTTGTAGTGGCTAATGTTGACCGCTTTACCGAGAGCGACAGCGCTCACAAGTATTATACCCAGTCCGTAAGTTACCGCACCGTTACCCTGAACGGTGAAAACTATGATCCCAATGCCACCTACTGCTCTGCTGAGTTTGTTGAGGCAAGTGTGGATGCCACCACAAACGGTTTCTACTTCACTTCTCAGCACGAAAGCAGTCTTGTGTCCCTGCCTGAGAATTACTCCGCCTCCGCTACCTACTACACCCACCCCGAGGTAGTACTCGGTGCTTCTGACACCGGTACCTACAAGGAAAAGCTGGTGTCCTATAATGAGGTTACCCTGACCGGTACCACCGGCTCGCTGATTGCGGGTAAGAAATACTACAAGCCTGTACAGACCACCATTGAGTACGACTACATGAGTGCTTATGATGAGAATACTCACCACATGAGCATGGGCATGTATACCTCCGGTGATGCTGCAGAGAACGGTATCGGTACCTACTCCACCTCCATCTCCGGCACCAACTTCTACATCTTCCGCGAGCAGGAGGATTTCCCCGATGCTCTTTACACCTACAACAACTACATCAACTTCATTGAGGAAGCTGCCGACTTTGTAAACGATTATAAAAACTTCCTGCTGAAGGATGTTCCCGAGGCTCACGACGCCTGGGCAGCCTACATTGCCGGTGTGAATGCCGGTGCAGATGCCAACTCCAATGTGCCCGATGATTTCTATATGCATTACAATGCAAACGGCAGTTACAACAGTGCACTCATCAAGGAAATCGAAAATACCATTCCTTACAATAACCTGCAGGTCATCCGCGATATCAAGGCCCTTTACGGCAATGATTATCTCAACCTGTTCGGTGCAGAGCCCTATGAATCTCTTACCCACGGCCACGGTGCCAGCAACCCCGACCTGAAGATCGGTGTTTACACCGGCTTTACCGAATGGATTGATGAAGTACAGAAGTACTCCAACGGCCTGAACAACTACTTCGACGGTATCAACTACTACCTCGGCAACTCCGAGCAGGGCAGACAGAGCTACACCGAAACCTCCGTTACTCCTCTGGTATGGGTACTGAACCTGACTGCAGAGGTTTACAACGGCGGTGAGAACAAGGATGCCGACGGCAACAAGATTTACACCGATAAGACCTATGAGGCATTCCGCAAGGCCTATGTGGCCGCTCAGGATGTGGTAAGCCAGGTTGGCCTGAACAACCGTGCTTTCAGAACCACCCAGTCCATGGTAACCAAGACCCGCAACGGTCTGATTGATGCTTACTATGCTTTGGTTCTGTTCGGCGAAAAGGCAGACTTGACTCAGCTTTATCAGTACCTGGTAACCGCCCGCCGTATCCGTAACGCCGAAATGGATATTACCGGCACGCCCGATGCCACCTACACCACCGACTCCTTCAATGCCATGTGCACCATGCTGAATCTTGCCACGGCTCTGTACGACACCACTCCCGGTTCCGATGAGCAGAGTGATGTTGATATCATGGCCTCCCAGCTTTACACCGCCATCAACGGTCTTATTTACCTGGAAGCCCCCGGTATTGAGGCCAAGGAAGATGTTGAAGAAGAGAACGCTGTAGACATCGGCGAAAGCTGGGCCAGCGGCGGTATTGTGTACGGCTATATCTACGGTGTTCCCGAGGTGCTCGGCTACACCTTCACCGGCGCAGACGATCCTTCCCTGAAGGTAAAAGGTATTGCTCAGGACGGCGTTAAGTACAGTGCCACCTCCTACGGCCCCGGCACCGGCAGCTCCATTGTCGGTAAGGCCAACGGCGATGCCACCAAGTTCCGCTACACCGTAGTGCTCTTTGGTGACCTGAACGGTGACGCCCGTATTGACGGTTCCGATAAGACCGCTATCCTTGCTTATGCCGCATCCACCGCATCCAATAACATGGATGCCGTTCAGCTTACCGCTGCCGATGTAAACGGTGACGGCGCTGTCAACGAGTCCGATGCCGCTTCCATCCAGCTGGTTATGGAATACAAGGCCACCATCAATCAGGCTCCCAATGTTATCGGCACCCGTGTTGTGATGAAATAAGCTTTTTTCCAAATGTGATCCCCCTCCTCCGGGAGGGGGATTATTGTTTGTCATGATGAAAGGAAAAGTGAAAGACGCAGGCAGTAACAATAATTTTACAAAAGGGGTTATTGAAGTGGTGGGGCAAGTATGATAAAATACACATGAGGTGATGATATGAAAAAATCGATTTCATTGTTAGTGGCACTGATTCTGTGCATTGTGCCCGTTTTTTTACTCTCCTCCTGCGGCAAAAAAGGTGATGCCAG
>JAZRWZ010000174.1:0-8810 GCA_045599985.1 Acutalibacteraceae bacterium
CAGTGCCGAAGATACTTGGCTGGAAGCGGCCCGGGAAAATAGGTCGACGCCGACATTTTTTATAAGCCCTAATAGCTCAGTCGGTAGAGCACGCGGCTGTTAACCGCGGTGTCACAGGTTCGAGTCCTGTTTGGGGCGCCACAAAAAAACGACAGTGCAAAAGCATTGTCGTTTTTTTGTGCCCCCACAGTCCTCCAACCTGTTCCACCGCGATTGCAATGCTGCGTGCCGCGGCTGTTAACTGGCTCAAAAGTCCCCGCTGCCTGCGGCAGATGAAGGGGACTTTTGAGCAGGAAGAAACAAGGAGTATCGCGAAGCGCTCCAAGCGAGCGAGACGACTATGTTTCTGACCGAGGTGTCACAGTTATTTCATTGCTATTTAATCAGAGATTACCTTCTGCGCTCCTGCCGACTATTGCAATAAAAAGCAAATATGGTATATTATTTATTGTTGTTGAAAAGCAATAATATATACCAAAGAAAAGAATGATTTATATGATACGATTTTCAAAGATACTTTCCCTGATTCTCTCTTTTATCATCACCGCGCTGCTATTTATTGTGCCTGCATTTTCAGCCGACACCCGGGTATCCTCCTATGCTTCAATCAAGGATGGTGCAGGATGCGTTATGGCTTCTTCTTCCCCAAAAGAGGAAGACGGCAGGATGATTGTATCTTGTATTAAGACGGCGGAAAACGGATTGACATACCTTGAAGTGGACGGAAAACCGTTTCCCTATTTTGGCGTGGAATCAAGACTTGACGCATATATGAACTGTGAGAACAAGTCAGTTGAAGATTTTGAACCGCATATAAAAGCTGCATCGGAATTGGGCGCAAATGTCATTGCTGTTCCTATTGACTGGAGAGATCTGGAGCCCGTTCAAGACAACTATGACTTCCGGATTATATCTGCGCTGCTCAGGCTTGCGAATAAGTACGATATCAAAATTGAATTCTGCTGGTATTCTGTTAATATGTGTGGGGACAGCAACAGTTATCAGATTCCCGAATATATCTGGAATGACGAAAAGACTTATCCGAAATACGATTCAAACAATAAAAATGCGTTTTGGGGATATTACGGAAATCAGGGTTATCTGCGTGCATCAAAAGCACTGATGGACAGGGAAACCAAAATGATCACCGCTCTTATGGATTTCGTTTGTGATTGGGATGAAAATAACGGCCAAAAGCATCCTCTTATCGGAGTACAGGTCTATAACGAACCGGACGGTTTTCCCCGCTGGCGGGTTTCTCAACAGAATATTTCGTCGAACGGTTCGCAGATTTCGGAATCGGATGCATGGGAAGATGTATTTGCCTTGATTGATAATGCCGGCAAGGCATTTAAAGCGGCAAAATATAATGTATATACCCGCACGAATCTTACCGTATTGACCGAAGTGACGGACTTTGCCGAAAAGTTATATGAGTTGGAAGGCATTGATGCCGTCGGGAACGACCCTTATGTGCAGAGTGTTGGCGATCTTTATCACACGCTTTCGGATTTTAAGTGTAATCTGAAGGGTAATTTTAATCACATTGCCGAAAATAAGGGCGTCTATGTGAATACGCCGGGCTTGCTTATCACATCGGCGTTTTGCGGAGCAGGTTATATTATTTATGATTTGGCTACTCCGCAATATTTCATTGACAATACCAATGATCCGTCTGCGATAGATCACGGAATTCTGAACACCGATTTGTCGGATAAGCAGCATACCGACGCAGTACGGAAAACATTAAAGGCTCTTACTGCTGCGGGAGATGCTTTGATTTTTGCAGACCGTTCGGATTTTGCTGTTTTTAATCTGGAGGGCAGTTTTCCTGACGAAAATTATACCCGTTCGGTAAAAACAAGCCGTGTGAGAACTGAATTTTCAACGGAACAAGGTGCGGTTGGCTTCGCAGTATACCATAACGGATATGTGTATGCATATGCGAGTGAAAATGCCGCGCTTTCCATAGGAAATGCGGTTTGCGACAAAGCAGAATACGGCGGATACGGTGAAAACGGATGGAATGGGGCCGGAAATGTCAGGACAGAAAACGGCAAATATTTGCTTGAGGGCGGTCGGCTTTGCCGTATCAAAATAGATAAAACATATATTCCGCTTATAAGTAATGTGAAAAAATACATAGGTGAGCGTGGAAAAAGTACAATCTGTGACACCTTTGAAAATATAATCAGCACTATAAAGGATTTCTTCGCCCGTTTTTTGAACGCCTTAACAGGCGGTTACTGGGCTATCCAACCCTCCGACCTCAAAAGTGCCGATGCACACAGAGAGGGCGATTATATCATCATCAATCTCTATCCGAAAGAACAGACGGACGGCCCTAACGGCGATGAGCATGAGGGCACGGTAGGCCATGTTGTCAATGTGGTTCAGGGAATAGATGATTTTCCACACGACAATCGGATGGAAATGCTGGTATCCCGTAGGTTGATGTCCCGAAACCGGTAAACCGGTGAAAGAAGCAACCGCACCGAAACGCCTGAAGACAGAAAAAACCCGTATAGTCAATACATGACGGTTGACTATACGGGTTTTATGCTGTTATCAGGTTAATACGCGGCAAAAAACGCAAACCGGTTTACGAAATACCGCTAATGCCGGGTATTATTTGTAATCAGCAGGGCATTTCCGTTGATTACATCCCGAGCTCATCCGTGAAATAGGCATTGGTATAGGCCTTGAAGCCCTCCGTATCGGTTACCACAAGGCGGAACCACTTGGCCTCCTCCACATCAAATTCGGCTTCGTTTACCGTTTTTCCTTTTTCCGCATTGACGATATCGCAGGAGCGGACATTATGGATAATCTGAATCGACCTTGCATCGGAGGTCTTTATTTTTACCTTTCCGTCTTCAAAAACAAGGGATTTTATTTCGGGGCCGAAGTGCTTATAGTTGCCCGTTGAAGAATAGAACTGACCGTTTTCAAGGGCTTTGGTGATTTGGGAATATTCAAGGGCCGGTGCGCCGATAACGGTATATCCTCCGTAGGAATCGCAATCCGGTTCGCAGTCCGGGTGGCGGTTATGGTTATCGTCCGTTGCAATGCAGAATACTCTGTTTCCGCAGTTGAGCATATCCTCATAGCAATGGCCGTTGTCATCATCATAACCTACGATCACGCAGCCGAAATTGTTGATTTCCATGGCATTCATTCCGCGATAACCCGAATACTGAGGATAGGATTCGAGGGACCATGTGGGATGATTGTATGTTACGAAAAATCCGTTTTCTCTGCCGAGTTTTATCATTTCGTTCACGCCCTCGGCGGAATATTTTCTGACATAATCCGGCGTGCCGATATAGTGCTGGCGCTCCGCATATTCTTGCGCTTTGGGGTCAAAACGGCGGTTTTTATTAAAGCAGACGGAAATATCGTTATCTTTGTCAAGGGCAATGTAGCAGAGGTGGCAGGTCTTGGAGTCTTCTCTGCTTCTTTTTTCCTGCTCATTCACGCCCAGCTCATAGCCGTTGAGCGCAAGAAAACTATCATCGGTCAGGTCATTGTGATTGACATAAATCTCGTGGTCCGTGAATGCGATAATCGAATACCCGTGAGCAAGATAATCGCGCTTCAGTTCTTCAACGGTTTTGCTGCCGTCCGATACTGTTGAATGGCAGTGAAGATTGGCCTTGTAAAAATGAAGGCTTTCATCAATCAATACTTTTTTCATATTGTATTCACCGTTTCCTTTCCCGAAGGGTTTCTTTTTTGAGAAACCGTTCTCTGCTTGTTTTGATTATTTCTTCAATCTCTTCTGTGCTTCCGCTCTGCGGCGGGCGGCCTTTTCCTCGGCCTCCATGCGCTGCCGTTCCCGCTCGGCGTCAAGCCTTGCGGAAATTTCGCCGTAGTCGGCAATAAAACCGTCGATATCGTCATAGCCTGCGGCCAAAGTCACATTGCGCTGTGCAAACAGATAAGGCTTCATCACTTTGCCGTAAGTGTTGCGTGCGGACTTGGCCTTTCTGATTTTTTCACGCTTTGCGGCGCGCTCCTCCTTTGTGTTTTCGGGCAGGTCAAAGGTGGCCTCAAACTCCGCCGGGCTGAATTCTATGCTGCCGTCGGGATAGTATTTGCTCACATACCCGGCAACCTTTCTCATTTTTCTTGCGTTCTTTATTGCGTCGGAACGGCTTGTGCGCTCCTCCTTGGTGCTGCCCCGGGGAAGGGCAAGGGCATCGGCAAGAATCTCGTCGCAGTGGTGAAAGAAATCGTTTTGGCCCATTGCCGTGATTTTTTCACAGAAGCTGCGGAATGCCGTGCCGAATTCGGTTGTGTACCGCTCAAGCTCGGCTTTTACAAATTGAGAAATCTCAACATTCTCGTTGTATTCCTTGGCTTCCTCAAGCTGCTGTTTGGATGCGGTTTTTCTGTTGGGCTTCTGAACCTTTTCTTTGCCGCTGTAATCACGGGATTGGAGTACCGCCTCGCAGGCCTCCACATACAGGTCATCGGTTACAACGCCTGCCTTTTTATCCGCAATGGCGCTTCTGATTCGGATAACGCGGATAACCGATTTTTGTTGGGCATCGCTCAGGTCGTAGAAAATCCACGGCACAACATCGATAATCGCACCCACAAGAGAAACGAGCATCAGCTTATCGAGCAATGTGTAAAGCACGCAGTTCGGGTTCTTTGCCTGTATCTCCTTTGGTTTGCTGTCGTCATAATTCTTGTAAACATTCAGTACGCTGTAATCCGTTCCGTCAAACCCGTTTTTCCTGTAAACATAGGGCACAAACAGATTGGTTACCGCGCCGATGGCCCCGCCCACATAGGTTTCCACCACGCCGAAGGCGCCGTCTATGCGCTCGCCGCTGATGTATTGCTGATAATCGCGGATATCCGATTCAATGGAGCGGTCAACCACCTCCGTGGTTTCCCAGAACCGGTTGAGAAAGAAGAAAATCGCAATGAAGAAAATGCTCTTTTTGTAGGTGAGGGCAAGGCCCAGGGTAATGAAAATCTGAGAGATGTTTTTTACGAGCTTATATCCGCGCTTGCCCAGTTTTTTCAGCAGCCACGGTGCCATCAACATGGCCCACATGGAGGAGTTGTAGGTAACCGTATCAATAATGCCGTAAAGCGTCATGGAACCGACCTTGCCGTAGTAGAACACCCACTGCAGAAGAATGTTTTTGCTGTTTTCCATAAAGTCGTTCCAGCTGTCGGTGCATTTTATCCAGAACAGCTTGTTACGGGCAACGGCACTGAGGGCATCACCAAGGCCCACATTGGTAACCTGTGAGCGGGGCTGAACAATACGCTCCGAAACGCCGAAATAGGCAGTCATGCTCATGGCAACGCCGATGACGATGAACACGGGATAAATCATGCGGTAAGCCCTGACGGTGTAGGGGTCACCGTTGGCAAAAACATCGCTGAGCACGGGCATGAGCAGACCCGTGAGGCTGGGTGCGAAATTATGTACAAGGCTTGAAACCATCATGATTTTGACGCGTTCCTGCGAATTGGGAGAAATCACATAAACAAGATTGCTCACACCCGTGCTGTACCACTGCTGCATATACCCCTGAATCTGACCAATCAAAAACAGCGAGATTACCATGGGCATGTAGCTCATTTTTTCATAGGGATAGTACAGCGCAAAAAGGGAAAGAATGCCCGAGGGAATGGCAAGCTTGATGAAGACCTTATACTTGCCCACGCGGCTTCTCAGGTTATCGATAATCCACGCGTTGAGCGGCGCAAGGGCGTAGCCGATTGCCGTGCAGATGTAACCGAAAAGCAGCAAATCCTTATGGGTCATGTGCAGGGTCATGGCTGTGAAGGGGTCATTTACGCCGAAGCTGATGCCGAACACCGTGGCAAGGCGCATGCCGAGCCAGCCAACGGACAGCATGAGGTATTCTTTATAGGCGACATAATCGCCCTTGGCGGGCGTGCGCCAGTACGCCCGGATATCTTTCAAAAAATCAATCGCTTTGTTAACAAGAGTCATATTTACGCCTCCGAAACAAAAGTAATGACACTTCTCGGCATAACGGTAAAGGTGTTTTCAAAATCGAACGGAGTCAGGGAATTGTCTTTATCCGTAACATACGCTTTGCCCGAGGCGCCGAGATTCAGCTCCTCGGCATTTTCGGCAAGATTGACGGCAATGACGATATTCTTTTTTTTCGATTCATCCCGGAAGGCAATCAGCTTGAGTGTATCGGTGCCGCCTGCAACATCCATTCTGTAAGCGCCTTTTTTGACAAATTTCGAGAAGTTGCCGAAGGCATAGTAGCGTTTAGTTATTTCGTAGGTGCGGTCGGGATTGACATAAATGAGCCCGTCGCAGTAGTCAACATCGCTCACGGCAATCCAGTGCTGCCACGATACCGCGTTGAGAACCGTCAAATCCTCCCACATCACACGGGCCTGCACAAGGGCGGAATCCATGCCGCAGTCCCTGCCGCCCCGCATATGCGTCCACTCGCTCACACGCACCTTGGCACGGGGGTAACGGTTATCAAGATATTTTCTCCACCGCTTCATGAATTTTAAACGGTTATTGAAGGAGGGGAGAATATGGTCGTTGAGAAAATAGGAGTGAACGTCAACACCGTCGGCACAGGCGGCTATTTTTTTATCGCCCAGCATGATGCGGGTGTAGGTTTTGTTGAACCATCTCAGGTCGCCGTTTTCCGCGCCGGAAATCAGGACTTTGCCCGCAAGATTATTCTTGGTGAGCTCGTCGGCGAGGGCGCGCATCACTCCGCGCACACCCCACGGCCTGTAATGGCAGCCCTCCTGACCGTTTTTGTAAGTCCATATCCACACCGGCTCATTGACCGGGGAAATGGAGGTGACGGGAATGCCCTCTTCCATGAAATGCCCGGCAACCTTCACGCAGTATTCCGCAAATCTGCGGTAATTCTTTTTGGCAAGGTTGGTGCGCAGAGGCTTGTCAAGGCAGGACTTGTGATTTTTGGTGAGAAGCTCGGGGGGAGAGTTCACAAAAAGCACAACGCTGTCGCAGCCGTTTTTAACGGCAGCTTTCAGCATGTAAACCGCGTTTTCATCCCGGCTGAAATCGTAGGTGCCCTCGTTTGTGAGAAAGCACTCGGCCATACGGTTATGGTTGTGAAAATTCGTCGAGCCGGAGTTCATGGAGCCGCCGCCCATGTTGTAGCGGTAGCAGCGGATGCCGATGCCGTCGCTGTCGGAGAAAAGCAGCCGCGCAATTTCATCGCGAACGCCTTCCCATCCGCCCACATCCTGCGCCCACCAGGCACCACTGGCACCGAAGTTTTCCATGGTCTGGAAAGGCTTATTCAAATTCCATTTTACATTTATCATTCAATTCACCCCGTTTGAATATAACACACTAAACGGGCGGAGTAAATGACAAATATAAGTATTTTTTAATATACCATTTTGGCCGAAACCAAAACAGCCGCCATCGGAATGAAACCGGTGGCGGCTGCTGTATGTTCTTTGGCATTTGCGATGTGATGGCGAATTCTCAAAACGGTTTAGCCGATTTTTCTGAAAACGGGAATGTTCTCGGAGGTGTAAACGAAGCGGCCGCTTTCCACGGGCTTGCCCGTGAAGAAATCCACCCACTTGCCCTTGGGCAGGTAAATCTCTCTGGTATCGCTGACAAAATCGGAAAAGGGTGCCACAAGCAAGTTTTCGCAGAACAGGTATTCATCCGCAATGTTGTGGGTTTCCGCGTCGTCGGTGTAGTCCATTACCAGTGCCCTCACGGGAGGAACGCCCGTGTCGCGGTATTTGTCAAAGGCGGCTTTCAACTCGGGAATCAGCTTTTGACGGATGCTGAGGATATCGCGCACCTCGTCGGCGCAGTCGAAGGGAAGCCAGGGAATCTGCGGGCAGCACCATGCGTTAATCAGGCACTGTACGGAGAAGGTGACCATCTGCAGGCGGCGCAAAAGTTCCTTTTTGGTGTCACAGCCCCGTACCTCGGGCGACCAGAGTATGCCGGAAAAGCTGGAATTCACAACGCCCGTGAGGAAAGCGTTGATATTTGACAAATCGCTGTAAAGCACAAAGGGATAGGGGGTACCCAGCGCACCCATGCTTCTGATTTCGGAAAGGGTGGGCTTGCCGCCCAGACTCTGCATCATGGTTTTGGCATACAGCACGCCAAACAGGTTGTGGTACTGCTCACCGTCCATGCCGGAGGGGAATTTTGCATGATGCGGGAAAGCCCATCCGCCGGTATAGTCGCTGCCGTCACATTCATCGGCCTTGAAGCCGTCAATGCCCATAGAGGTGAGATTTTCTTTGTGGTAACCCGCAAAGATATCCCGTGCTTCGGGCAGGGAGAAATCGGGCACAAGGCCTTCCCACACGCAGTAATCCGCGCTGTAAGGGGCAAGCTTGTCATGGATGGGGGAGTCGGGATGCACAAAGGCGTGCTCCCAGAGGTTGATGTGGTAGCCCATATCAATCAGTTTATCCACAAATTTTTTCGGCTCGGGGAAATTCTCCTTGTTCCAGGTGTAGGTGCAGGAGTAGGCGTGGCTGTGCCAGCCCGGCTCAAGGCCCAGAATATCGCAGGGGATGTTGTTGTCACGCATGTATTGAGCAATCTCAAGCACCTGCTTGTCGTTGTAGCGGCCGTTGCAGCGGTAGAGCACCCCAAGGCCCCATTCGGGCACATCGCAGCCGCCGCCTGCCATCATGTTGTACTGGCTGACGATATCGGTAATGGTTTTGCCCTCAAACACATAAAAATCAATGCCCTTGCTCACGGGAATAAACACGGAAACGATAACATCGGTGTCATATTTTTTGGCGCTGTAAAGTTCCTC
>JAZRWZ010000175.1:0-4522 GCA_045599985.1 Acutalibacteraceae bacterium
TCTTCCTCACCGGCCTGGGCGCGAAGCATCTCCTCGGTAACCAGAAGACGAAAAGTGGTGACACTCTCCTCACCCTCTAAACCTGCAATATTCACGTAAAGTCCCATCGTTCATTTTCCTCCGTTTTTTATTTCGGAAACAAGTTGTTTCCCTTCGACATCTTCATCTTATCACTGCAAGAGTCCGTTAAACGGGACTTTTGATGTTCTTTTTTCGGGCTTTTTACAGAAAGAGGCAAAGATATTGACTTTTTTTCCATTTGTTCTTATTATATCCGTAACACATCTTGAGGAGGATGCAAAATGTTTGATAAATTAGCGGAAATCCTGCACCTTGCCTACCGCCAGAAATGGGCTGCGGAACAGGCATTTGATACCATCAAGAATCTTTTCAACGGCGGGTTCTCCCTGCGCCGCATTGCAGCCGGTCTGCTTGCCGCTGCCGAGCTGATGGGCATGGTTATTTTTGACACCCCCGTTACCCCCCGCGGCCCGGCTCTTGACCTGAGCGGTTACGAGCTTGTGTTTGAGGATGAATTCAACGGTGACGCGCTGAACACCGAATACTGGCACGCCCGCGCCAACGGCGAGCGCCGCGGCGGCTACAACGCCGACAGCCAGATTACCGTAAAAGACGGCAACCTTATTCTGAAGGGCTCCTACCTGACCGACGGCGAATACGGCGAGGGCTGGTATGCCGGCATGGTTGCCTTGAACAAGAAGTACAACAAAGGCTACTTTGAAATCCGCTGCAAGGTGAACGACAGCCCGGATTTCTGGAGCGCCTTCTGGATTCAGGCAGACCACCCCTATGACCACGAGCTCTCCAAAGGCGGTGTAGGCGGCGCGGAGCTGGATATTTTTGAATCCGGCGTTTCCGGCAGCCTGTTCCCCCGCTACTCCGTTTCCCAGACAATCCACTGCAACGGCGTGGATGATGACGTTGAAAACATCGACTCCCGCATTCTGGGCGATTTCAAGGGTAACAACATTACCGAGGAATACAACACCTACGGCCTGAAATGGACGGAGGATGAATACATCTTCTACATCAACGGCGTTGAAACCACCCGCTCCTCCTTCGGCCTTGGCGTTTCTCAGGAGGAAGAGGAAGTCATCGTATCTCTTGAGCTTCCCGGCGACATTTCTCTTGACCACGGCACTTCCACCGAGTTCACGGTGGATTATGTAAAAATCTGGCAAACCAAATAAAACGGTTTTCGCCTTCTGACAGGAGCGTACCATGGCACTTTCTTACACCATGATTGTAATTGCGGCGGCCTGCTTCAGCACGCAATTCATCTTTCAGCAAAAATACCAGCGGATAGAGGGCACCTCCCTGCTCTGCGCTCTGCGGTTTTCCACAGTCAGCAGTCTGCTGCAAATCCTCTTTTTGCTGTTCACCCCCGGGGAACAGCACTTCTCCCTCCCCGGCGTGGGGATTGCCGCACTGGGCGCTCTCTCCGTGGTTGCCAACGGCTTTTTCAGCGTGAAGGTGTTTGAATGTGCCGATATGACCCTCTTCTCCATTTTTGAGATGCTGGGCGGCATGACACCTCCCTTTGTGTTCGGCCTTCTGTTCTTTGATGAGCACCTGACCGTATTCAAGCTGATTGGCTTTGTGCTGATTACCGCCGCCATATTCATTGAGACCGGGCGGCTCTCCGCCATCAAGGGAAAACAGCTTTTCTACTACGCCGGTCTGTTTCTCTCCAACGGCATGTTCGGGGTGTTCAGCAAATGGAATGTATCCCTGGCCGACCCCCTTGCCGCCAAATCCTTTATGATGCTTTGCAACGGTTGGGCCATCCTCTTCTGCTGCGCCGCCATGGGAGCAATCGTGGTGAAAACCAAGGCTTCCGTTATTCCCAAGCAGCCGAAGAATATGCTCATCACCGTGATTCCCTACGCTCTTATCTCCATGCTGGGCAATCTGCTCATGCAGCTTGCGCTGCAAAAGCTGCCCGCCTCCGTGCAGTACCCCATGTCCACAGGCGGCACCATTGTCATCTCCGTTATCGTCAGCGCCCTGCGAGGTGAAAAACCCGACAAGCGCGGTGTGATTGCCGCCGTGATTGCCGCCCTCTCCTCGGTGGCAATCGCCTTTTGACACATAAAAAAAGAAGCCGTCCTCAGAAATGAGGACGGATTTTTTACGCTCTGTTTCGTTGAATCAGGCTAATTTCACGCTGAAATAGCGGTAGGTGGCAATAAACATCACCACGGTGCCAATCAGCACAAACACATGAAAAACCGCATGGAAATACCGCACTTTTTTACCGATGAGGTAGATGCCCGTGCCCACCGATACAAACACGCTGCCCAGCAGCACGGTGAGCACATATTCCTTGCCCGCCTGCCCCATGTGATAAATGGTGCGCATGCCCAGAATGGAAGTCCAGCCCAGGGCCAGGTACATGAAAACCTGCGGAATGTTGAACCGCTTCAAATCCATAAAGGTAAAAAGGATTCCCACTGCCGATGCAATCCACACGGCGGCAATGATTCCCTTGGCAAAGGCCGGGCGAGAATCCAGAATATGCGCAATGAAAAACGCGGTTACGGAGCCGGAAATCATCAGGTAAATGTTGGAGTGGTCAAGCACACGCAGCACTCTTTTGGCAAAGCCGGGGCGAATGCCGTGATAAACGGCGGAGCCAAGGAACACCAGCATGGTGGAAAGGGTATACAGCAGTGTGGCTGCAATCTGAATCGGCGCCACCTTGCCCATCTGCAATTTCAGCAGCATCACCGTGCCCAGAATGCACAGCGGCACGCCGATGGCGTGGGAAACGCTGTTTACCATATCCTCTTTGCGGGAATAGGCGGGCAAAGGCACCTTGTGCAAATCAAACATAACCCTCAATCCTTTCTGTTTACCGAATCATCAGCGGGCGGTCAGCATCAGCATTCCCTGCGTTATCATGAATTCCCCCGCCACATAGGTGAGCATTACGGTAAAGTGGCGTTTGAAAATAATATCCTTTTTCTTGTAATATCGCACCAAAAACAGGGTACAGTCGGAGATAAAGAACAGCACCGCTCCCCCGAAGGCCACCGCAGCGGCAAGGGAGGGAAGGGCCATAAGCTGCATAAAGGAGAACACATTCATGGTGCTGTTGGCCAAAAGATACACATACATGGGCACCAGCATCATTTTGGGTGTGGACGGGGTCAGGGCGCGGATGATAAGGGCAGAGATGCCGTAATACAGCAGCGCTGCGGGAATCACCGCCCACCATTTTACCGATTCAAACCGCACCTGACGGGCATACACCGCCACAAAAAGGAAGTGGGTCATCATAAAACTGAGGCCCCCCGCCACAAACCATTTGTTGCCTGCGGGGATAAGCAGCACATCCCCCAGCCAGCTGGCAGTCAAAGCGGCAATCAGCAGGAAAGAAGGGGCATCGGTGCTGAAAATATAATAAAGAATCAGAAAAATCAGCAAAAAGGGTTTGGAATATTTTCGCCTGCGGGCGTCATCCCGCCAACTGTCAAACAGATGAACGGCTGAAGTGACAATCAGCAGAGCCAAAAAGACAAAGCGCATGGTTTTTCCCCTCTCTGAATCCCGGAAGCCGGATTCAACGGAGTTTTTCGGCAACGAGCGGATTATTCAATCTCCACCTGCTCCACAACGCCGCCCAGCTCATCCCCCATAAAAATCTTTGCGGTGGATTCAAACAAAGCGGCATTATCGCTCACAAAGTAGCGGCGAATCGCCTGAGTACCGTCCAGCAGATTCTGCTGCTGCAGGCCCTGCCGAAGGGCCTCGGCAGCCGCCACGGAGGAGCTGATGATATTCACCCCGGGCATCATTTCTGCAATCACATCGTATAAAAGCGGATAGTGGGTACATCCCAGCACAAGGGTATCCACCCCCTGCTCCTTCAAGGGCTGCAGGTACTCCGCCAGCACGGTTTCGATAACCGGGTCGCCTTTTTTGAAACGCCCGTTTTCCACCAGAGGCACAAGCAGCGGGCAGGCTACGCTGTACACCCGGGCATTGGGGTTCTGCCCGGTGATGGCGCGCTCATAGGAGCCGCTGTTTACCGTGGCGTTGGTGGCAATAATCCCGATTTTGCCGTTTTTGGTGGTTTTTGCCGCCATGGCGGAGGCGGGATTCACCACGCCGAACACCGGCAAGTCATACAGTGCCTCCACTTTTTCTTTGGCAATGGCATCTGCCGTGTTGCAGGCAATCACAATCGCCTTCAAGTCAAAGGTGTTCAGAAAGCGGACATCGCTGAGCACGTATTCGGTAATCTGCTCCCGTGAACGGGTGCCGTAGGGCACATGGGCCGTGTCGCCGAAGTAAATGATATTTTCGTTTGGCATAGATTCCACAATGCTTTTTACCACGGTCAGGCCGCCGATGCCGGAATCAAAAACGCCGATATATTTCATATGCAATAATCCTTTTACAGAGAGTTTACAATGCGCTTGAAGTGTTCGCCCCGCTCCTCAAAGCCGGAGTACTGGTCAAATGAGCTGGTGGTGGGAGAGAGCAGAACCGTATC
>JAZRWZ010000176.1:0-10245 GCA_045599985.1 Acutalibacteraceae bacterium
AGCTGATTCCCGCTCTGGAGCCTGCCGCCACCCCCACGGATTTGTGGAATCTCTATTATGAATTCGGCCCCCGTGACGCCATAGGAATGTGCCCCTCCTCCTACAGCTACTGCGTTGCTTTGGATGACGACACATGGTGCCTGATGCTCAACGACAGCTTCCGCAATGAGGAGGCCATGCACGACATCAGCCCCACCTACTCCCCCGAAACCCTGCGCTGGATTGACGCCATGGTAAAGGCCGCCAAACAGCAGGATAAGTTTTTATTTGCCTGCACCCATCACCCCCTGCTGCCCCCCTCTCCCGGCTACCGCATCGGCGGCTCCAACCGGGATATGCGCTCCTCACAGCCCGGCCACATGCTGGCGGATATAGGCATCAATCTGGTGCTCAGCGGTCACTCCCATTTTTGCGATGTGGGCTTTCTGACCTCCGACAGCGGCAATACTCTTTGCGATATCACCACCCCCTCCGTGCGGTTTTATCCCCCCCGCTACCGCCTTGTGGAGCTGCAGGGCAAGGCCCGCAAAATCAGCATTGATTGCGTGCCCACTCCCATACCCGCGGGATTTGACCTGCCGCAGGATTCCTTGGAGGCCTATTTTGCCGACAGCTTTTACCGGGAGTATGAGGATAAAATTGCCCGCCTGCCCGCTCCCCTCAACAAACTGGTGCGGCAGACAACGGTGGGCACCGTTTGCCGTCTGTTCCCCGGTGCCAAACGCATGAGTCCCGAGCAGTATGCCGAAATCAAAGAGAAAAAGGTATTTGACATCATCATAAACTGCGCCCTGAACCTGCAAAGCGGCGACGGGCAGTATACCCCGGACACCCCCGAATATCAATTCATGATGGGTCTTGCTTCCGTTCTGGACAGCATCATAGACACCCAGCCGTTTTCGGATATCCGCAGCAAAAAGCTGAAGGGCTATTCCCTCTCCCAAATCATCGAGCCTCTGCTTTTCAACAACAGCGTGCCCGATGCCAAAGCGGCCTTTGATTTTACCGTGGTGCCATCCCCCCGCACCGCTCCCTGCGAATACAAGAGCGCCGCAGGCCCCGTGCTTATGGCCATTCTGTGTGTGCTGGCTGTTCCTCTTTCCCTGCTTCTGCCGCCCATTGCCATTCTGGCACTGCCCATCAAAACCGTTGTAAAATCCCGTGTGAACAAGGTTGACCCGCCCAAGCCGGAGCGGTATTAAGTCCCCGTTTTTTCATGCAATCGGCTTGACTCATCTGCCGGTTAAGCGTAGAATATTTTTTGTAAATTTTTGACAAGGAGGCTCCTGCCATGTCTTTCCATCGCGACGATACCATGTATAACCGCAACAATCTCTATTTTTACGACATTTACCCCAAGGTGCTGGTTGAGGGCAAAGAGGCCACACTCCACCTGATCAACAAGGGCTGCCGCAGCAACTTCACCGTGGGGCAGGAATACACCATCGAAATTCAGGGCTACAACAACGGCAGCCGCAACCACTACCCCAACTCCTGCCTTTACAGCGAGGAAAAGGCCGTTTGCGATGAAAAAGGCGGCTTCACCTTTACCCACACCTTTGAGAAGGAGATGGAGTATTCCATTTTCATCAAGGGCGAGGACGAAATCTACATCACCGTTTACTGCGTTGCCGCCGATCTGGCAGGCCGCTACCCCTTCCGCGGTGATTTGCACATGCACACCTGCTGCTCCGACGGCAGAAACACCCCCGAAACCGTGTGCGCCACCTACCGCCAGCGTGGCTACGACTTTTTTGCCATTACCGACCACAACCGCTATTACCCCTCCCTGCGGGCCATTGATTTTTACAAAAACTTCCCCATGGAATTTGTCATTGTGCCCGGTGAAGAGGTGCATATGCCCAATGTGAACGGCGTGCATGCCAATGTGCACATTGTGAACTTCGGCGGCGAATACTCCGTTAATGCTCTGGTTGAGGGCCCCCACACCGAGGAGGTGGGCAAGGATAAGAAATTCCGCGCCATCCGCGAGGATTGCCCCGATGTGATGACCGTTGCCGAATATGAGGAAAAGATGACGGAGCTGTCCAAGAACTACGACACTCCCGCGGATGTTGACCCCGTGCAGGTGGCGGTTTACGACTGGATTTTCGGTCAGATCCGCAATGCCAACGGCCTTGGCATTTTTGCCCATCCCACCTGGATTACCGGCCACTCCTTCCATGTTTCCGACGCCATCAACGATTATCTGGTAGAGCACAAGATGTTTGATGCCTTTGAGGTACTGGGCGGCGAGCGTTACTACGAGCACAACGGTTTCCAGACCAACCGCTACTACACCGATAAAGCTGCCGGCAACGTTTACCCCATTGTGGGCAGCACCGACAGCCACGGCTGCTTCCCCATCAATCAGGGCTCTCTGATTGCCTCCACACTGGTATTCTCCCCCGTGGCGGAGCGCACCGCTCTGATTAAATCCATTAAAGACCTTTACTCCGTAGCCGTTGATACCATCAGCGAGGAGTTCCGCATTGTGGGCGATATGCGCCTGGTGCGTTATGCCTGCTTCCTGCTGAAGAATTACTTCCCCTATCACGACGAAACCTGCTTTGAAGAGGGCCGCCTGATGGAGCAATACACCGTGGGCACCCCCGAAGAGAAGGCAGAGGCCGAAAAGACCATGGCTGTGATGAGCGGCCGTATGCAGAAGCTCAGAGAAAAATATTTTGATTTTTAAGGCATATTATGGAAAAAACCAAGCAAAATAAATCCCATGATTTTACGCAGGGAAACGTAGCGGGGCAGCTGCTCCGCTTTGCCTCCCCTCTTTTTCTGTCCAGTCTGCTGCAGGTGGTTTACAACATGGCGGATATGATTATCGTCAGCCATGTTTCCGGCAAAACGGGCCTGTCCGGTGTTTCCGTGGGCGGTGATGTCAGCAACTTTCTCACCTTTCTGGTAATGGGCTTTGCCAACGCGGGCAGCGTTATCATCTCCCAATACATCGGTGCCGGGCAAAAGCACAAAGTCGGCCGCTTCATGGGCACCCTCTTTTCCACCCTCGGCATTTTTGCCGTGAGCCTGAGTGTGGTGTGCCTTTTTCTGCGCCGCCAGCTGCTGGTGTGGATGCATTGCCCGGAGGAGAGCTTCCCGGAGGCTCTCGGCTACGCCACCGTGTGCATTGCGGGGCTGGTATTCATTTGCGGCTACAACGCCGTGAGCGCCGTATTCCGCGGCATGGGCGACAGCAAGCGTCCCTTCGTTTTTATCTCCGTTGCCGCCGTTATGAACATTGCCCTTGACCTGCTGTTTGTTATGGGCTTCCACATGGGCGCAACGGGTGCGGGCCTTGCCACCGTAATCAGTCAGGGCTTCAGCTTCATCATCAGCACCGTGTATCTGTTCAAAAACATCAGGGATTACGGCATCACCTTCGGCAGGCAGGATATCACCATTGACCGCGAGATGTGCGCCACCCTGTTCAAGCTGGGCATTCCCATGGCCATCAAGGGCGCCTCCATCATGTTCTCCAAGCTGTTTGTCAACTCCTGGGTCAATTCCTACGGCATCAGCGTTTCCGCCATGGCGGGCATTGCCAACAAGTTCGGCAGCGTGAGCAACCTGTTCTCCAACGCCATCAACACCTCCGGTTCGGCTATGGTGGGGCAGAACATCGGCGCCGAAAAATACCGCCGTGTGCCCCACATCATGCTCATCTCCTTTGCCGTTACCTTCGGCATTGCGGTGGTGCTTTCCGCCGTGCTGCTTCTCTGGCCCGAATTCATCTTCGGCATTTTCACAAAGGACCCCTCTGTTATGAAGGTTGCCATGGAGTTCTTACCCATCGCGGTGCTGCTGTTCTTCGGCAGCTCCTTCCGCGCCTGCATGAACAGTCTGTTAAACGGCAGCGGCAACTATCCCCTCAACTTTGTTACCGCCCTGTTTGACGGCATGATAAACCGCATTGGCTTCGGCCTGCTTTTCGGCCTTGCGCTGAACATGGGCTATGTGGGCTTTTGGCTGGGCGACGCGGTTGCGGGCTTTACGCCCTTTGTCATAGGGCTTATCTATTTTTGCTCCGGCAAGTGGAAAACCCGCAAATACATTATTCACGAATAATCGCACTTCCCCGAAAAATATATAGAATGTGAGGATTTCTTATGCTTAAAGTCGGTGTTATCGGGTGCGGCGGCATCAGCGGCGCCCACGTGCCCAATTGGCAGGCAATGGAGGATGTGGAGCTGGTGGCGGTGTGCGATATCCGCCCCGAAAAAGCCACGCGCTACGACGGCCCCAAATCCTACACGGATTTTGACAAAATGCTGGCGGAAAACACATTTGATATTATTGATGTGTGCCTGCCCACCTTTTTGCACTGCGAATACGCGGTGAAGGCCATGAACAAGGGCATCAACGTGCTTTCCGAAAAGCCCATCTCCCTGAAGGAGAGCGATGTGGAACTGCTCTACACCACTGCCGAGAAAAACGGCGTGAAATACATGGTGGCTCAGGTGCTCCGCTTCTGGAATGAATATGAGCTGTTAAGGCAGATTTACGAAACCGAAAAATACGGCAAGCTGCTTTCCGGCGCCATGTGGCGTTTGGGCGGCTACCCCTCCGGCGGGTGGAACAACTGGTATCACAACAAAGAGCTGAGCGGCTCCATCCCCTTTGACCTGCACATTCACGATCTGGATTACCTGTTCTATGCCTTCGGTGCCCCCAAGAGCTACACCGTAAACCGTCAGGAAAAGCCCGACCAGGACTATCTGAGCGCCGTTTACGATTACGGTGATTTCTTCATAACCGCCGAGGCCTCCTGGTTCAAGGCAAAATACCCCTTCTACATGGGCTTCCGCTTCCAGTTTGAGGAGGCTGTTGTGGCATTGGAGCGTGACGGCCTTACTGTATACGACACCAACGGCAACCGCTCCAAGCCCTGCGAGGAGCAGAACGGCGACGAAAACGAAAGTGAATTCGAGCTGCCTTCCGGCAACGCCTACGCCAACGAAATCCGCTACTTTGCCGATTGCGTAAAGGAGAATAAGCCCGTAACCAAGGTTACCAAGGAAAGCCTGCTGGCCGTGCTGAAAATTCTGAATGCGATGAGATAACAAAAAGCCGACATCAAAGGGTGACTTCACTAAGGGATAAATAGTCTTTGTGAAGGCACTCAAGGATGTCGGCTTTTTTTGTTTGTTTTGCGGGATGTTAATATGCAACTTCTTTTGCCTATGGCTTTTAGGACAAATAAGTGGTATAATAGGATTATTCCGACTCAGAGGTGTATTATGAAGAAGAAGATATCCCGCACCCGCATCATCGCCCTGGGATTTATCCTTATGATTCTGGTGGGTTCCCTGCTGCTGATGCTCCCCGCCGCCTCGGCAGACGGCCAAAGTGCCGACCCGGTTACCGCCCTGTTCACCGCCACCTCCGCCTCCTGCGTTACGGGGCTGATTGCGCGTGACACGGCTACGGGCTGGAGCTTGTTCGGGCAGGCGGTCATCATTGTGCTCATTCAAATCGGCGGCCTCGGTTTTGTAACCGTAGCCACCATGTTCTCCATGCTGCTGCGCCGCAAAATGGGCCTGCAGGAAAGGGAAATCATGACACAGAGCATCAGCGTTGACCATATCAGCGGCATTCTGACCCTTACCAAAAAAATCATTGCGGGCACCGCCCTGTTCGAGGGGGCGGGCACGGTTTTGCTGGCCTTGCGGTTTGTGCCCCGGTTCGGGTGGGCCAAGGGGCTGCGCTTTGCGGCCTTTCACGCCATCTCCGCCTTTTGCAACGCCGGTTTTGACCTGATGGGTTACGACACTCCCTACTCTTCCTTTACCGCCTATGCGGACGACCCCCTTGTGATTTTGACCCTGAGTGCCCTGATTACCGTGGGGGGCATCGGCTTTCTGGTGTGGGACGACCTTTACAAAAACAAATTCCGCTTTAAGCGCTGCAAGCTGCACACCAAGCTGGTGCTCACGGTTTCCGCCGTGCTCACCTTTGGGGGCACCCTGCTGTTTTTGATTTTTGAACACAGCGCCACCGGCAAAGATTTCGGCATTGGCGGCGAATTTCTGGCTGCCCTGTTTGATTCCGTCACCGCCAGAACCGCCGGCTTTAACTCGGTGGATACCGCCTCCCTCTCCAACGCCTCCAAAATCCTGACAGTGTTCCTGATGTTTGTGGGCGGCTCCCCCGGCTCCACCGCAGGCGGCATGAAAACCACCACCCTGGCCGTGCTGGCGGTGTGCTCCTTCAACGGCATCCGCCGCCGTGAATCCAAAGGTATTTTCGGCAGACGCCTTGAAAAAGATGCCATTTACAACGCCTGCTCCGTGGTATTTGTGAATTTCAGCCTTGCCTTCACGGGCATTCTGCTGATTGCCGCCCTGCAGCCCGGATTTGCTTTGTCCGATGTTATTTTTGAGGCCGTCAGCGCCATTGGCACCGTGGGCATGACCACGGGCATCACCCGCGAGCTGCTGCCGGTTTGCAAGCTGATTATTGCCCTGCTGATGTATTGCGGGCGTGTGGGCAGCGTATCCTTTGCTTTGGCCCTGCTGGAAAAGCGGGCCGCTCCCCTTGTGAAAAATCCGCGGGAATCCATCAGTATCGGTTAACCGAGTAAGGCAAAAGAGATTTGAACACAATATCGGGTTTGAATCCCTTTTGCCAAAAAAAGGAGAAATTGCGATGAAATCATTTCTTGTTATCGGTATGGGCCACTTCGGCCACCACCTCTGCCGCTCCCTTATAAAGGCCGGCTGTGAGGTCATGATTGTGGACAAGCACGAGGCCAATATTGAAGATATGCTGGAGTATGTGGTCAGTGCCAGAATCGGTGACTGCACCAAGCGCGCCGTGATCGAGAGCTTTGATGTGCCCTCCTTTGACGCCTGCTTTGTCTGCATTGGCGAAAACTTCCAGAGCAGCCTTGAGATTACCGATTTGCTCAAGGAATGCGGCGCCAAAAAAATCATTGCCAAGGCCAACCGGGACAATCAGGAAAAATTCCTGCTGCGCAACGGGGCAGATATGGTTATTTACCCCGAAAAGCACATGGCGGAGCGCCTTGCCGTGAGCGAAAGCAACGAGCATATTTTTGACTTCATAGACCTTGGGGACGGTTGTGTCATCTATGAAATTGATATGAAAGAGAAGTGGGTCGGCAAAAGCGTGCGTGAATTGAATTTCCGCGCCCAATACAATGTATCCGTGCTGGCCGTCAAAAAGAATGACCGCATTCTGCCCATTATTGACGGCGACCTGAAATTCACTGCCGATGAGCATCTGCTGGTGATGGGCATCGAGGCGGATTTGAAAAAGCTGACCCGGGCAAAGGGGTAAAGGGGGCGATTCCTGTGTGTGACGCTGCCCTGCGGCAGGTGAATCCCGCCGCATATTTCAAAGGAAAAACCGCCGTTATTTTTAACACCGACATGGGCATTGACGATGCCCTTGCCATTATGCTGTGGAAAATACTGGGCGACCGTAAGCCGGATTATTTCCTTATTTCGCCGGGCAACACCACCATGGAGCACGCCCTGCGCAACATAGCCATATTGAAAAAATGGACGGGGCTTACCGCCGCCGTGGTGAAGGGCGAAGATTTGGAAACTGACGAAGCGGATGCCAAAAGCCGCTTTCACGGTGCCGACGGCTTTGCCGATATCAGCGATGCCGTAATAGCCCGGGAGGGGCTGACGGAGGCCGACTTCGGCCAATACATCACCACCCGGCAGTTAAAAGAAAAATTGAAGCAGTTTGATTCCGTCATCTATTACTCCGTGGGCCCCGTGACCACCCTTGCCGAATTGATTCGGGACGGTGACATTCTCAAAAAAATCAGAATTGCCTATATCATGGGCGGCGGCATTGAAAGATTCAACTGCCCCCACTGCACGGAGTTCAATTTTGCCAAAGACCCGGCCGGGGTAAAGGCCGTGCTGGAAAGCGGGCTGAATATAATTCTGTTCCCGCTGGATATTACCGATACCCAGCAGGTAAAGGCGGCAGATATCGACGCCCTGCGGCAGGCGGGCGCACCCGAAGATATCATCACCCTGCTCCGCTATAATTTGGCCTCCAACCGGCAAAACAACATTGACGGCGCCGTTATGCACGATTCCGTACCGGTGCTGTTCACCGCCTTTCCTCAGAAATTCACGGTAAAGGAAATGAAACTTGACAGTGACCGCTTCGGCAGAACCTTTGTGAGCGAATCGGGCACCCCCGTGCTTGTGGCAACCGCCGTGGAAGAGGGCCTGCTGATGAAAAATTACCGCCGCTTGGCAAAATAGCGTTGTGATTCCCGTATTTCATATTTTTTGCGTTTTTGCACAAATTCAGGTTGCATTTTTTGAGCAACTGTGATAAGATACTCGCAACAATAAAATAAAAAGCTAAGTGAAGCCGGCCGGAAATGCGCAGCGACCGAAGGAGTAAAACTCTCAGGTGTTCCGAAAGGAACGGGACAGTCGGTGGATAGCACTTTGGAGAACCCCATTCAATTGGGTGCCGAAGGGGCAATGCATTCTGCAAATCTCTCAGGCAAAAGGACAAAGTTTTGATTTTGTATTTTCAGGCCGCGGCGCGCTTTGGCGCGTTCGGTTCTGTTTATGCGCTTCATTTCCCGGTTCTTTTCGCCCGACAGGCAGTTTGCCTTGTCGGGCTTTTTATTTGCAGGAAATGAGGTAGAAAGACATGCAGCAATTCATCGACAGCGTAACCCGCATCAATGATGCCGTGAACACCTTTGTGTGGGTAAAAATCGGTATCATCATTCTTCTGGGCACCGGCATTTTAATGACGGTTCTCACCAAATTCTTCCAGGTGAGCCATCTGGGCCACTGGTGGAAGAAAACCGTGGGCAGCCTGTTCCATAAGGATGTAATAGGCCACGACCACGAGGATAAAAAATCCATCTCCCCCTTCCAGGCCCTCTGCACCGCCCTTGCCGCCACGGTAGGCACGGGCAACATTGCCGGCGTGGCAGCCGCCATCTGCATAGGCGGCGCCGGTGCGGTATTTTGGATGTGGGTAGCCGCCTTCTTCGGCATGATGACCAACTATTCCGAAAACGTGCTGGGCATCTTTTACCGCCGCCGCAACAAAGACGGCGAGTGGTCCGGCGGTGCCATGTATTACCTGCAGGACGGTCTGGGCGGCAAAAAGCACCTGAAGCCCGTCGGCAAGACCCTTGCCATTATCTTCTCCATTTTCACCATGCTGGCCTCCTTCGGTATCGGTTCCATGGGTCAGGTCAACAAAATTGTGCTGAATCTGGAATCCGCCTTCCCCGTAAAGAGCCTTGTTGAAAAGACCCTGTTCGGCGATGTTACCGTTTATGCCTTTGTCATCGGCATTGCCATCACCGTGCTGACCGCTCTGATTGTGCTGGGCGGCCTCAAGCGCATTGCCTCCTTTGCCGAAAAAGTAGTGCCCTTCATGGTGGTGCTGTTTGTCATCGGCTCTCTTCTGGTAATCGGCATCAACTACGCCAACATTCTGCCCGCATTGAAGGCCATCTTCGTCAACGCTTTTCAGCCCATCGCAGCTTTGGGCGGCGGCATCGGCTTTGTAATCAGCACCGTTATGACTCAGGGCTTCAAGCGCGGCGTATTCTCCAACGAGGCCGGTCTCGGCTCCTCCGTTATGGTTCACTCCAACTCCACGGTAAAAGAGCCCGTTCAGCAGGGCATGTGGGGCATCTTTGAAGTGTTTGCCGACACCATGGTAGTCTGCACCATGACTGCCCTTGTGATTCTGACCTCCGGCGTTTACAACCTCACCACCGGCGAAACTGTCTGCTCCGATGCCACCCTTGTGGCGCAGGCCTTCAACTCCGTGTTCTCCTGGGGCAACATCGGCGAAAAATTCATTGCCCTTGCCATGTTCCTGTTTGCCTTCACCACCGTGCTCGGCTGGGACCACTACGGCAGCAAGGCATGGGAATATCTGTTTAACGGCAAGTGCACCGTCATCTATAAAATCATCCATGTAGCCACCGTGATTCTGGGTGCCGTTCTTTCCTCCTCCCTTGCATGGGATATCTCCGACACCTTCAACGGCCTGATGATGATTCCCAACTTAATCGGCGTGGTTTGCCTCTCCCCTCTGGTGGCAAAAATCACCGCCAACTATGTGGCCCGCAAGCTTCACGGCAAAGACGAAAAGCCCCTGCTCTCCTTCAAGGAAGAGGACAAATAAAAATATACCCGAAAAAATCGAAGCGGCAGGTGTCCGGCCCCTAGGGCTTGGCACCTGCCGCTTTTTCTG
>JAZRWZ010000177.1:0-1048 GCA_045599985.1 Acutalibacteraceae bacterium
CAGCTCCGAAAGGGGCTGTTGCTCGTAGTAGGAAGTCGCACCAATGACGGTGGCGGCTTATTTTTTACCCATTTTTGAAGAAGGGAGGTTGACGAGATTGGCTACTCGCGGAAGAAAACCAACACCGACAGCAATCAAGGAGCTTGAAGGCAATCCCGGAAAGCGACCTTTGAACGATAAAGAGCCAAAGCCTGTGAAGAAAGCCCCGGCGTGCCCCAAGTGGTTAGAGCCGGAAGCAAAAAAGGAATGGCGGCGGCTCGTTAAACAAATGGAAACCCTGGGCATTCTCACTCAGGTGGATATGGCGGCATTCGCCGGTTACTGTCAGGCATATGCCCGATGGAAGGAAGCCGAAGAGTTTATTACTCAGCACGGCTCCATTGTGAAGTCCCCGTCCGGCTACTGGCAGCAGGTGCCGCAGGTGTCTATCGCTCAGACCTATCTGAAAATCATGAACCGGTTTGCGGAGCAGTTCGGTCTGACCCCGGCATCCCGTTCCCGTATCATTGCAGACTCCGCTTCCGGAGGCGGTATTGAGGATGAAATGGAGGCATTGCTTGGGGGTGGTTCGTAATGGCTGACGAAAGACCTAAGAATTACCCACGGCTTAAAAACTATGAGCCTTCCAAGTTTATGCTGCCAACCTCACACTATGATGCGGAGAAAGCCGACCGTGCCGTGCGGTTCATCGAAAATCTGCGGCACACCAAAGGCAAGTGGGCGGGGAAGCGGTTCTGGCTGCTCCCATGGCAGGAGCAGATCGTCCGAGATGTATTTGGTATTGTCACCGAGGACGGCACACGGCAGTTCCGTACCGCTTTTATCGAGATCCCGAAAAAGAACGGAAAATCGGAACTGGCGGCGGCCATTGCCCTTTACCTGCTTTATGCGGATAACGAACCCTCTGCGGAGGTGTACGGCGCAGCCGCTGACCGACAACAGGCATCCATCGTTTTTGAGGTTGCCAAGCAGATGGTAGAGATGTCACCGGCGCTTCTGAAAAGAAGTAAGGTCATGGCAGCTACGAAACGAATCGTGAATTACACCA
>JAZRWZ010000178.1:0-11477 GCA_045599985.1 Acutalibacteraceae bacterium
AGGAGTTGGGTACCACAGTTGTCTTCCTAAGACCGCTTGGCCTCCGACTTATAATGAAGGTGGGCTGCAGCAGATGCTCCTCAACAAACTCCTCAAAGAAGAGATTCAGAATATCGCCCTTGGCATGGCGCTCCTCATAGGCAACCTCATGGGCATCGGCAACGCGGCGGGCATCCTCAACGGTTTTGATTTCGTTCCACTCCACACCGGCGTATTTTTTAACGGCATCCACCATGGTCAGGCGCTCAAAGGGCTTGCCCAAATCCATCTCGATTCCGTTATAAACGATTTTGGTGGAGCCCAGCACGGTCTGAGCCAGATGACGGTAGAGATTCTCGGTCAGATCCATCATGCCGTGGTAATCGGTGTAGGCCTGATACAGCTCCATCAGGGTGAATTCGGGATTATGGCGGGTATCCACACCCTCATTGCGGAACACGCGGCCGATTTCATACACTCTTTCCAGACCGCCCACAATCAGGCGCTTGAGGTAAAGCTCCAGAGAGATGCGAAGTTTGATATCCTCATTGAGTGCATTGAAATGGGTCTCAAAAGGACGGGCGGAGGCACCGCCGGCATTGGGCACCAGCATGGGCGTTTCCACCTCAATGAAGCCCTGTGCATCCAGATATTTACGGATTTCGGTTACAATACGGGAGCGCTTGCGGAAGGTATCGCGCACCTCGGGGTTCATAATCAAATCCAGATAACGTCTGCGGTAGCGGGTATCCGTATCGGTCAGGCCGTGGAATTTTTCGGGCAGGGGCAGCAGGGATTTGGAGAGCAGGGTCAGCTCACTTGCGTGAATGGAAATTTCCCCCGTCTTGGTGCGGAACACGTAACCCTTCACGCCGAAGATATCACCGATATCGGATTTTTTGAAAGCGGCATAGGGCTCCTCACCGATGGCATCCTTTGCCACATACACCTGAATGTTCCCCTCTAAATCGCGCAGATTCATGAAGGAGGCTTTGCCCATCACGCGTTTGAACATCATGCGGCCTGCCACGGTCACCACGATGGGGCTGGCATCCATAACGGCGCGGCGCTGATTGTAGTCCTCATTCACGGCGGCACGGGCCTCGGCCTCATCCATGCCCTCGGTGTTTACGGGGGCTCTGTCGCCCAGCAGCTCCGCCTCGTGAGCGGTATACAGCGCCTTGGCCTCATCGGTGTGATGGGTCTGGTCAAATTTGGTAATCACAAAAGGATCATTCTGCTCGCTTTGAAGAGCCTGCAGCTTTTCCACACGAATCTGACGCAGTGCGTTTACATCCTGCATTTCTTCAGCGGGCATCCCGTTTTTTACATCAGCCATAACAATATCCTTTCTTTAAAAAAGACGACAGACTTGCAGCCTGCCGTCATAGCATTCTTATCAGGAGATAGCCAGTATTCTGTACTGAACCACTGCTCCGGTGGGCAGGTTCACATCCACAACATCGCCCACGGCTCTGTCAATCAAAGCAGCGCCGACAGGGGACTGGTCGGAGATGATGTTATTCTCGATATCGCCTTGACCGAGAATTTTGTATTCCACTTCTTCGTTTTCTTCCATATCCAGCAAACGCACCTTGGAGCCTGCGCGAACCGTTTTGTTGTCGCCCAGCTGGCTTTCATCAATAATGATAACATCGCGAAGGTCGCTCTCCAATTTGGCAATGGTAGCTTCCAGTTTGGCCTGCTCATTCATAGCCTCATCGTACTCGGCGTTTTCGGAAAGGTCACCGAAGGAACGGGCTACTTTAATTTTTTCGGCAATTTCATCACGACCCACGGAGGTTAATTTCTCCAGCTCGGCCACCATGCGGGCGTGGTCTTCTTTGGTCATATATTTTTGTTTTGCCATGTTCCATATTCTCCTTTTTCCTTGGCGTTCCCGGGAACGGACAAGGGAATTTTTTGCCATTCTGCGGCAGTATGAGGATTATTATAATTAATATGCCCCGTTCTGTCAAGCGTTTCCGGGTTTTCAATCCGGATAAAAGCCCTATTTCATCAAAAAACGGCGGGTGTATTGTTTTTTCGTCCCGGAGTTGCTATGATGGAAGTATGAATACCGAAAGGAGCGATGTTCTTTGGAGCAGCTCAGTATAAAGGCGGGTTACTGCACCCGCATGGAAACCACAAAGGAACAACCCTTCCCCACCGGGGCGGGGGGATGCACCCAATTCCGCATTCCCGGCCTTATCACCCTGCAAAACGGTGCGCTGTTTGCCACGGCAGATGCCCGCTGGACCAATGCCGACAGCGACTTCGGCGGCATTGACACCATGTACGCCATCTCCGAAGACGGAGGCCGCACATGGAGAAACGGCTTTGCGGCCTATTTCCCCGACAGCCTCGGCACTCCCGCCGACCCCACCAAGGTGACCACCTGCATTGACCCCACCCCCATGCAGACTTCCGACGGCGTGCTGCACATTTTTGTGAACATGAACCCCTCCGGCATCACCACCGGCCTGAAATGGCCCCGGCCCGGCTCGGGTTATTTCACGGTGAACGGCAAGCGTTACCCGGCCGTGACCGATTGCTATGAAAACACCGATATCAACCCCGCCGCCGACCCGGAGGCTTATCCCTACTATCTGGGGGATTACGAAAACGGCTTTGCCCCCATTCTGCCCGTGAAGGGCGGGGAGGCCGTCTGCTATGCGGATGATTATTTTAATCTTTACCGCAAATGCAAAAACGCCTTTGAACCCATGTGGCAGCAGCAGGAGGAATCGGAGGCAGCCATCGTGCAGAATCTGTTTTACCGCCGCTCCGCCTTCCATCTGTTCAACACCATGTATACCCTCCACCTCACTTCAACGGATATGGCCCTGACATGGCACGCCGGCCTGATTACCGCCCAAATCAAGGGCGAGGATGAATCCGGCCTGATTGCCTCCCCCGGCAACGGTCTGGTGCTGGCGGACGGCACGGCTCTGCTGCCCTTTTACGCCATGACACCCACGCCTCCCGATTACGGCTCCGTCTCCCGCATGATTCTTTCCCGCGATAACGGCAAAACATGGGAGAACACGCCCCCTGTGCCCACAACGGAATCCGTGCCGTGGAGCGGCGAGTGCAAGCCCGTTGCCCTGCCCAACGGCAAAATCCGTTTGTTTTTGCGCAACGGCACCGGCTGTATCTGTTATGCCGATTATGATATGAACACCCGCCAATGGGATTTGCCCATAAAAACAGATATCCGTGTGACCTCCGCCTGCAACTTCGGCGCCATGACCTTTGAGGGGCAGATTCTGATTGCCTACGCCGCCGGAGAAAATGATGACGGAAAGGAACGGGTGAACGGCAAGCTGTACCGCTTCCGTCTGGATTCGGAATGCAATATGCACCTTTCCGAAGCCGTGTGCATTACCCCCGATGCCTTTTCCTACGCGGTGCTCACCGATATGGGTAACCGCACCGCAGGGGTGCTGTATGATACCTGCTGTGACGGATTCATCATTCTGAAATCCGTTTCTCTTTCCTGATATCCGTCATTCCCCGAAGGTGCCCCACATCAGGGGCAAATTCACCTGTTCAAACCTGCCCTCTGCCTTTTTCCCCAGGCCGCACAGCTCGCTGACGGCCCCTGCCACGGCAAGGGAATCCGTGCCCGGAGGCAGCGCCCAACCGTCAAAAGGCGGGCAATACCGGCAGGCCGTTACCGCCGATTCACCCCGGCGCAGGATCTCATATTTTCCATCCCCGGGAGATGTTGTGGGCAAATGAATAAGCACATCATTCCGGCCCCTGCCCTCACCAAAAACCAGCGTGGCCCCGTATTCTGTCATGGCCCTGCGGCGGGCATTTTCATAGACCTGCGGGCAGCGGGTCACCACACGCACCTCCCCTGCCAGCGGAAGCAACCGGCAGATATCCTCCGCCCCCGTTCCCGCCTCATCCCACACGGTGATTCCGCCCCCGGCGGGAGGATTCCTGCGCAGCAAAGCCAGCGCCGCTTTCATCACCGCCCTGCCCGCAAAAGCCGCCGGGTAATAGGCACCAAGGCCGCACCCCTCCGGCACCCCATAGCCGCAGGGTGCCACCACCCGGGGCGCCGCACCCCCTGCCGCCTGCTTTACCAAATCCCACCGGGGTACTCCCTTTTCGATGGGCAGCGGCACGGCATAAAAAGGCAGACCCCGCCCCACCGACATTTTCTGCACGGGCAAAAGTTGCTTTCTGCGCCCTCTGCCCCTTTCCGCCACGGCTCCCTCCACGGGATATACCATCAAAAACACGGCTATGCCCCCTTCTTATTAGAAGATATGCCGCAAGGGAGGAAGGATAGACCGCCCACGGAATAATAATGATACCGACGCCGCCCCATGCGAATCTCTTCCTACAAAGCAATACCCGCCGAAAAGGATTGTGTTTCCTCTTCGGCGGGTGATTTTTTGCTCAATTATATCAGCGATGGATATACATTCTTGACATCTGAGGTTCATCATCGCCCTGAACCATGCACAGAAATTCCCAACCGTAGCGCTCATAAAAGCCCGTGTGGTCGGTAAGAAGATAAACCGGGGATATGCCTTTTTGCCTGCAGTCCTCCACCGCCATGTGAAGCAGCCGCCCGGCAATTCCTTTGCCCCGGTGTTCCTCCTCCGTATACACGGCGCACACGTTTGGAGTCAGGTCTTTTCTGTTATGAAAATCATTTTCGATAACGCCCAGACCTGCTGCGATTTCGTCACCGTCAAGGCACAAAAACCAGCCGTATTCCGTTTCGCCGTTCAGGTATGAATCCATACATTCGAGGTACGCTTCCTTGGGCGCACGCCACTTGCCGTGGAACCATTCCGCAGCTTTATCCTTTATGGACGGCATCTCTGCCAGATTTATGAATTGATACTCACTCATTTTTATCTCCGATATTTTTGATTGATTTATCCCAGCAAGCAGGAATTTGTCATTTATTTCTTCCTTGCCCTTGAGGGGGAGGTGGCTTGCCGCGCGGCAAGACGGATGAGGTGTAGGGTAAGAGCACCTGCTCTTACCGGCACGGCGGAACGCCGTGGGAAAACCCGCCGTATTCAATAACTATAAATTTGCCTTCGGCAAATCCGGCAAGACACAGTGGTCTTGCCCTACACGAAAAGCGCCAAATTCTGATTTATGAAACCCGAAACAGGTTCAGGAACCAATCCATCATTCTTTTGAAGAAGGCGATGATACGGCTCATTCCCGTTTCTTCCGCCGTATTCAGGAAGCCGTCTCTGTTATCCGTGCCGTCATCCTCACCGATATACCCGCCGAACAGGGAGTAAATCAGGCTGAATGCCAGTTTTTCGGCGGGAGTGGCAAAGCCGAAAAGCTCACAGTTCCTTTTCATGACCGAATCGGCAATGCCGCCCGTCACGCCTGCCCGTTCAAGCAGCGCATTGGCGCCGCCCAGCAGCTCACTGTCCGCAGCCGAGGCCAGAGAGGAACGCAGCACAACGGCAACAGCTTTTGTCAGCACATCGTATTGTGCCGAGCCTTTGGTATAGAGTTTTCTGCCGGTCACCGTGCCGGCATAGGCGTCGCATATCATTCCCCGCAGGGTAGAGAACTCGCTGACGGGAACGGTAAGGCCGAGTTTCTCAGCCGCCGATGACAGACTGTTCTCACCGTAAAGCGGCAGGTCAAGGTCATTTTTCACACTGTTCAGGGCGGCACTGACCAAAGCGTAAAAGGGGCTGCCCTCTTTTATTCCGAGGCCTTCGGCGGAAAGAATTTTTTCAATCTGCCGTCCGGTTCTTTCCTCATTTTGCGCATAGAGATAGGCGTGGTAATCCTCCGCCATGGCATCCAACTCGGCTTCCTCATAGCCTGCACAGGCAAGGGACAAAGCCTGCGAATCAATGCCGCCCACACTTGCGGTTTTGTAGGTGATGCCGCTGTCATCAACGGTAAAAAGCTTGTATTCCGCAGGAAAATCCGTCAGGCTTGACATACTGAAATCGTAAATTGTTCTGCCGAAGGCATCGGTAAATGATTTTACATCGTTCAGATGGGAATGGCCCGTAATGCAAAGTTCTATCCCCATGGCGGCAAACCTTGCGGCTATGAGATACGGTGTGCTGACAATGTAGCCATCCATCGTAATCGACTGGAACGGATTGTGCTCCAAAAGATTGTGGTGCATCATCAAAATGGGCTTTCTTCCCGTCTTTTTTGCGTGCTCCGCCTGAGCGCGGACCCATTTCATTCGGGAGGAATTCAAATCCGAATGAAGGGAATAGTTCTCATCGCACGAGTCAAAAGCAATCAGCGTGTATTTATCATTCAGGTCAACGGCATAGGAGCAGGTGCCCTCATCCACCGAAAAGGCCTCATCATACCCGAATTCGTGATAGACGGATACGAATCTGCTATGGTCGGTAACGGAGCCGCTGCCGTTGTCGTGGTTGCCGTTGATAACATAAATCTGCTTTCCCGTTTTCTGCTCAAAGGCACGGAATTTTTCCGCCACATTCTCATGCTCCTGAGGGAAATCCCGGCCATAGGTGGCAAGGTCGCCGGGGATAAGGATAAAATCACAGGCCTCATTCTTTGCGCACGCATCCAGAAAGGAATCAATTACAAAGCCGCTTGGCGCGGTATATCTTCCGCTTTCGGAGTTAAAGGAAACCTTTCCCTCCGAATCCATCTGTGTATCAACCGTGCTCACCGGGTGAACATAATGCAGATCCGACGCCGCGGCAAAGCGCAGCGCATCCCCGGATGCGTCAGCGGCAAAGGACGGCACTGCAGAGCCTGCCGCCATCAGTACGCTCAGAATAACCGACAAAACCTTTTTCATATTTTTCTCCTCTTTCTGAAACGATGTGTAAACATATCCGATTTTTTCGACAGGCCGGTTGGCCTGTTTCACTTTAACCAAGTGATGATAACCCGATAAAAGCGGAATTGGCGGCGCGAAGCCGCCAAATTTTATTATTCGCCGTTTTGCCTACCCGGGCACAGGGGAATGACCCCCTTCCCGTTTGGGGCCGGTTTATATCAGGTCAAAGGTGATTGCGGCGGTAAAAATATCGCCGTCGGTGGTGATGCCGAAGGTGCCGTGCTGCAATTCCGTCAGGCTTTTGGCAATGGAGAGCCCAAGGCCGCTGCCCTCCGTATGGCGGGCGCTGTCGCCCCGCACGGTGCGCTCCAGCAGCTCCTCGGCAGGCAGCTCGGGAATGTCACGGGCAATATTGCGGAAGGAAACGGAAACCTTCCCTTTCTCCTCAACCACACGCACAAACACGCGGGTGGATTCCATGGCATATTTTTCGATGTTGGATACCAGATTGGCAATCACGCGGCTGAGCAGTTCCCCATCCGCCATCACGGGATAGGGCCGCTCCTCCTTCTCCAGAGTCAGGGTCAGCCCGCTGCTTTGCAGTGCATAGTCGTATTCGCCCATAATCTGCTCCACCATTACGCCGATATCCATCTTCTCCAGATGCACATCCACATTGCCGGTGGTGTATTTGGAAATATCGGTCAGGTTACGGGTAAGAAAGCTCAGGCGGGAAACCTGCTTTGCCATAATCTGCAGGTACTCCTGCCGCTGTTCCTCGGTCAGATCGGGGCGCTGCAAAATCTCCGTAAAGCTTTTGAGCGAGGTCAGGGGCGTGTTGATATCGTGGGAGAGGTTGGCTATCAGTTCGTTGCGGAACCGCTCGCTCTTCATCTCCTGCTCCAAAGCACGGGACATATCCTTTTTGATGTGGTCCAGATTCACGCCGTGGTCACGCACGGCCTTAATGGAGAGCTGGGAGGAAATATCCTCCATCTCCAAGTCGCCGCCGGCAATCTTCTGCCCCGCATCCTTCACATAACTCACATTCATGGCAAACATGACCACAATGGGAATAGCAATCAGCCGGGTGATGGCCCACAGGAGCACATAGGAGGAGAAGTTCAGCTTATGAAGCACCAGATCGCAATACATGAAATAGGCGATGACCAAAGCGCTGACAAGGGTTACCGCCCCGATAACAATCACGATTTTATGGAAGGTGGAAAGGTGACGCAGCTTTTTGCGGGATTTGCTGGGGGTTTTGCGCATAATCGCCACCCACAGCCGGTAAATGAAGGTGTTGCGCAGGGGCCGCCCCATTTTGATGCGCACGGAGACCGTCTGCAAAAAGAACAGGATAGACAGGGTGATATCGCAGGAGGAAATCAGAATAACCGTATTCTCCATAACCATTCCCGGGCTTGCAATGCTGGTCAGGCGGATGAAGATGATACCCGCCGCGCACAGGAAGGCCGCAAAATACGCCACCAAATCCAAAGGCAGCTTATCCACAAAGCCCGGCACGATCTCGCCGTTTTCCTCGGTTTTTCCGGCACTCACGGTGAAAAGGCAAAGCACCACCAGAGTGAAAAGCAGCGAAACGGCGGCCACCACAAACACGGCATAGCGCAGGTTGACCGCCAGATGAATCCACCACATCATGGTGGCAAGGTCATCGTTGGCGTGCCATTTGGCGCCGTCCAAGGGCTCATAAATTTTCAGTTCAATCAGAACGGTTACGGGGGTGATGCCCGTGGGGGCGGTCTGCGCATCGTTCTGCACCTGAACGGGCAAATCAAAGGTAACGGAGCGCACGGGGTTGTGCAGAATGCGGTACATCCCCTTGTGCACCGTGCCGTTGGGGTCCTTCACCGGTGCCAGGTGCTCTGCCACATCGTCCGCCCGGTAATTGTACCAAAGCTCTTTTCCGTTCTCATCCTTCACGGAGAAAATCACATTGCATTTATCGGCACTGTAATCGGAAACGGTTTTTTCACTTAAAAAGCGGGTGCCGTCCGCCAGCTGGGCGTGACCGTTCCCCAACTCCACCAATACCAGCTTTCCGTTTTCGTCGGCGGTCAGCTGGTTCTGATTGAGCGCCTTGAGCAGGCTGTTGTAGTAGGATTTCCCGATGGATTCAAACATGGTGTTTGACACAATATCGATGGCGGTGTTTTCGGCTAAAGTGCCGCCGTCATCGTAAATGTTATAATCCATCATGGCGCGGATACCGAGAAAACTGCCCATATCGATTACCGTCAGAATAACCAGAAACACCACGGCAATGATTTTATCCGACGCGGTCTTGATTGCGAATTTCAATCAACCCCCTCCTTTCCCAAAACAACAGCAAGGCAGAACGGAGTCAAATCCATTCTGCCCGCAGAATATACTATCTTAAATCTTCCATTTTGTAGCCGTGCCCCCATGCCACAATGATATAGCGGGGGTTGGCCGGGTCAATCTCGATTTTTTCACGCAGGTGGCGAATGTGCACCGTCACGGTGTTTTCGGCACCGTAGGGGTCATTCTCCCACACCCGTGTATAAATCTCTCTGGGCGAAAACACCTTGCCCAGATTCTCCATAAAGAAATGAAGAATATCAAATTCCTTCGGAGTCAGAGAAACGGATTTGCCCTCCACCTTCACGGTTTTGGTGTTTTCGTCTATCTCCAGCCCTCCGTTAACAAGGTTGCCGGGCTCCGGCTGTGCCGCGCCGCCCAGACTCTGGTAGCGTCGAAGCTGCGCATTGATGCGGGCCAGCAGCTCGTTGGAATCATAGGGCTTTGTCACATAGTCATCCGCCCCAACATTGAGGCCGGCGACCTTATCGGTATTCTCGCTTCTTGCGCTTAACATAACGGCGGGGATATTGGTGATTTCGCGGATTTGCGCCACGGCCTCCAGCCCGTTCATCTCGGGCATCATAACATCCATCAGCACCAAGTCCGCTTTTACACCCGCTTTTACCAGCTCCACGGCCTCACGGCCGTCGGCGGCAGTCACCACGGAATACCCTTCCGATTCCAGTAAAATCCGGATGCCTTTTACGATATCCCTGTCGTCATCGCAAACCAAAACGGTAAACATTGTATTCTCCTTACTGATTGCCTGCGTGGCTTACTGTTTACGGATTTTGTTGATATAAGCACCGGCACCGAACACCACAGCTCCGATAAGACAAAGGCTGGCAAATATCACGGAAATACGGGGCTGCAGCACACCTACGCCATGATAATTCACCCACAGAATACCCCAGGCAATGCAGAAGATGGCACCTTCACCGCTGATGACGGCCCACATGCCGGAGCCGCGCAGATTCGTGTTGCCGGAGAGGGCGGAATCCACGCCGATAAACACGGCAACAATCATGAGCAGGGGCAGAGCAAACATGGTGAACCACTCCATGCTTCCGGCAAAGCGCTTGACGATATACAGCAGATAAAGCGCAACGGACAGGAAACAGATGCCTGCGGTAACGGGAGCGGGCGTAATATGCAGGGCGGGCAGCACGGAGCAAACCCAAATTACGAGCAGAGCGCCTATGATGAAGCCGGAGGCCGCCCAGTCAAACTTCAGGTTCCATACAAAATCAATGGTGAAAATGAAAATGGCGGGAATCAGGGTGAGAGCCGTTGCCGTGACGGCAAAGCTTTTACCGCTTTTGGTGGGGGCTTTAAAACCGCTCATCATGTTTTTGATACCGGCTTTTTCCTCGGTTTTTTCGGGGGCGGCGTTGGTCTCCTCCACGGCGTGACAGGCGGGGCAAGAGGTGGCGCCGTCGGGAATCTGTGCACCGCAATTTCTGCAAAACATAGTATTTTTCCTCCTATTGTTCGTTGTTGGTCATTATACAACATTCCCCGCCAAAAATCAATCTCCGCCCCCGAAATTGACAAACGGTTCATATTGATGTAATATGAATTTAATCTTTTTTAATGAAAGGATACCGTACCATGGCTGTGTTAAAAGCGTTCCGTGCCATCCGCCCCCTGCCCGAATATGCCGCCCGTGTGGCAGCCCTGCCCTACGATGTGATGAGCAGTGCCGAGGCCGCCCGCATGGCGGAGGGCAACCCTTACTCCTTCCTTCATGTTGACAAAGCCGAAATCGATTTGCCCGAGGGCACCGATTTATACAGCGATGCCGTATATGCCAAAGCCGCCGCCAATCTGCAGGCCCTCTCCGACAACGGCATCTGCCGGCAGGACGAAAACCCCTGCCTTTACATTTACCGCCAGATTATGAACGGCCGTGCCCAGACCGGGCTGGTGGGCTGTGTTGCCGTGGACGATTATGTGAATAACGTCATCAAAAAGCACGAGCTGACCCGCGCCGACAAAGAGGCGGACCGCATCCGCCATGTTGACACCTGCGATGCCAACACCGGCCCCATCTTTCTGACCTACCGCGCCAACCCCGCCGTGGCAAAAATCCTGAACGACTGGGTGGCCGCTCACGCCCCCGTGTGTGACTTCACCACAGAGGATAATATTCAGAACACCGTCTGGGTCATCGACTGCCCCGAAACCGTAACCGCCCTGTGTGCTCTGTTCGGCGGTGTGGAATCCCTGTATATCGCAGACGGCCACCACCGCGCCGCCTCCGCTGTAAAAGTGGGGCTTCGCCGCCGTGAGGCCAATCCCGCCTATGACGGGAGCGAGGAATTCAACTATTTTCTTGCCGTGCTGTTCAGCTGTGACGAGCTGG
>JAZRWZ010000179.1:0-2611 GCA_045599985.1 Acutalibacteraceae bacterium
CACGCGCTTGGGGGAAAGCGTCAACTTCTTCCTCTACGACACCATGAAGATCCTGCTGCTGCTCTTCGGCATCAGCTGCCTCATGGGCTACGTGAACGCATGGTTCCCAGTGGAGCGCGTGCGGCAGTTCCTGACGCAGAAGAAGCTGTACGGCGCGCAGTACGCGCTGGCGGCGTTGTTCGGTGCGGTCACGCCGTTCTGCTCCTGCTCCTCCATCCCGCTGTTCATCGGTTTTGTGCGCGGCGGCATTCCGCTGGGGGTAACGCTCGCCTTTCTCATCACTTCTCCGCTGGTGAATGAGGTGGCGGTGGCGCTCTTTCTGGCGGTGTTCGGGGTGAAAATCACCTGCCTGTATGTGGGCAGCGGGCTGTTGCTGGGCATGCTGGGCGGGGCTTTGCTGGGGCAGATGGGCTTGGAAAAATACCTCACGCCGTGGGCCTTGGCACAGACGGCAGGGCAACAGGCAACGGCGGGGCAGGGGAAAAAGATTCAGCTGCGCGCCGTGGCGGCAGAGGCTTGGGAGATTGTGCGCGGTGTGCTGCCCTATGTGCTGGCGGGTATTGCCATAGGTGCCGCTGTTCACGGCTATGTGCCGCAGGATTATTTTGCCGACCTTTTGGGCGGCGGATGGTGGAGTGTGCCTGTCGCCGTGTGTTGTGCCGTGCCGCTGTACGCCAATGCGGCGGGCATTGTGCCCGTTATCGAGGTTCTGGTTGCCAAGGGGGTACCCCTCGGCACGGCGATTGCCTTCATGATGGCCGTGGTCGGTCTTTCGCTGCCGGAGGCGATGTTGCTCAAAAAAGTGATGCAGTGGCGTCTGCTCGCCGCTTTCTTCGGAACCGTCACGTTGCTCATCATCCTGTCGGGGTATCTCTTCCTGTTGGTGATGTAACGCGGCGGCGGCGGGAGAAAGAACGGCGTTTTTCCGTGCCGTTCATCGGGATATGGTGCTAAAAAATAACATAAAAAGTATTTTTTTTTTTTTTTTTTTTTCTGGACTGACCGAATAGGAAAAGATAGAATAATTGATAGAGTTCATCAGGGTGATACCTTCTCTCTCTTTAACCGAAACAACAAAATTTTTGCCGTATGAAAAAGACTCTGACAATGATGGCGCTGCTGGGTGCCGTGACGCCCTTGGTTCAGGCCGAAGTTGTATGGACAGAGGGTTTGAATGCTACGACCGCAGAACAGTACACCAGTAGTAAATATTACTATGACTCCGGCAAATGGGACGGTTATGATGACTCCTATATGTGTTTTGCGGCAGCTGCATCCAATGCTCTTGCGTGGTGGCAGGATCGTGTTGAGTTGAGCGGCGCTTTAATTATCCCCGAGAATGCACCGCGCGGCGAAATGGTGTGGGATAAAATTCGCCTTGAATGGAAGAATCTTGACAGAGGCGGCCAGACCAACCGTGTGATGCAGTATTACCTGAGCGGCTGTACCGGCTATTCGACTGATGAACAATTCCTTACCGATAAGGGTATCGAGTTTACGAAAACGGGTGGTTATTACCCGCACCTGAAGGGCACGCATGAGGAGATGAATTCTACCGTGTTCCCCGAGGAAAGCGTGGTTCAGCTGGTGGACTGCCGTGCCTACAACAGTTCCTCTACCCCCAAAGAATATCCGGATGGTTATACCTCATACCAAGGTGCGTCGGCTCTGCTGGTTCGTTTGCTGAAGGATGGCGCCGGCGGCGTGTTGAAGACGAAGTCGAACCCCCACGCCATGTCGTTCTATGCCGTAGAGACAGATGCTGACGGCAACATTATCAAGATTTGGTATCACGACAACAATTCTCCCTCTGATACCCTGAAAACAGGTACGGTTTCTGCGGGGACTCTTAACAAATCAACCCAGTTGCCCACCATGGCAGCTACAGTGGGGTATGGTAATGATATTACCAGTTTTTCCCTTATTCGCTCGCGTGATTTGCAGTTTGATACCTATAGCCTGACCATGACGGGCGGGGAAAAGGATGAGGCTCTGTTCTCTCACTTCCTGAACCTGACGATAGACGGGGCTGCTGACTATCAACTGAAATACGACCTGCGCAACGCCATGGACGACGGCAGCCCCGTGAAAGCTCTGGATGAGCAGGGCGGGCGCATCACCACAGGCGATATTCGCCTGAAAGACGGCAAGCTCTCTCTGGTGGCCTGTGAGGAAGCCCGCAGGGTTTTAGACGGCGGTGGCAAGACCTCCGGCACTATTAGATTCGAGGGAAAAGAAGGTTCTGAACGCGTGCTCTCTGTGCAACACACCGATACCATTGCCACAGAAATCAACATCAACGCGCTCAACGGTAACACGCTGGAGGTCACGGCGGGTAACACCGCTACGTTCGGCATGTTGAGCGGAGAGGGTAATTTGGATAAAACAGGCAGCGGTACTGCCGAAGTGACGGAGTCTGTCAGTCTGAAAGGCAGTATTACCGTGCATGAGGGAAAGTTTGTGCTGGGAACGGATGCTTCTCTGGGAAAAGATACGGTTCTGACCGTGGAAAAACAGGGTGCCGTGGAAAGTAAAGCGGCAACGGCCGTGACACTCTCCATCACCGATGGTATCCATATCAACGACGGTGCCATGCTGTTGGCAACCACGT
>JAZRWZ010000180.1:0-1343 GCA_045599985.1 Acutalibacteraceae bacterium
TGCACTCCCCGCCGCTCTGGGCGCTGATCATCGGCATCCTCATGAACGTGACCGGGCTTTATAAAGCCATGGACAGCCGGGGGATCCGCACGGTGTTTGACGATACTCTGAGCTTTGTGGCAAGATCCACCGGCTTCCTTATCCTTTTTACCATCGGATATGACCTTGATTTCCGCACCATACAGTGGAAAAAGGCTCTCACGGCTTTCGTGTGCCGGGAAATTATCTGCGGCATCATGCTGTGCGTGACGCTGCTGGTGAATAAATATCTGCTTCACGGGCTTATTGAGACGGACGCGGCGCTGGTGCTGTTTATCCTGCCCGCCCCCTATGCGGTGAACCTTTTTGCCGACGGCCCGGAAAACCGGGACGTGCTTGCATCCTCCCTGTCCGTTATGACCTGTTTTACCCTTATCATGTTTTTCATTATCACGGCTGTCAGAATATAAAACATAATTTGAAATAAAAAACAACTTGGAGGTTTATTATGAGCAAAGTCAGCGAAATGACAAGAGAATCCTGGATCATGAGCACCTTCCCCGAGTGGGGAACATGGCTGAACGAAGATATTGAAAACGAAGTCGTCGCCCCCGGCAACGTGGCCATGTGGTGGCTGGGCTGCACCGGTATCTGGATGAAGACCCCCGGCAACACCAACATCACCATTGACCTGTGGTGCGGCAACGGCAAGAGAACGCACGGCGACGGCAAGATGAAGCCCGGTCATCAGATGGCCAATATGTGCGGCGGCCGTGCCATGCAGCCCAATCTCCGCAATGTTCCCTTTGTGATGGATCCCTTTGCCTTCAAGCATGTGGACGCGGTGCTGGCTACTCACTATCATCAGGACCACATGAGCGCCGAGTGGGCCGCCCATGTGCTTCAGAGCGGTATGACCACCGTTGACGGCGAGGGCAAAGAGATCCCCGTCCCCTTCATCGGCCCCAAAAAGAGCGTGGAGACGTGGGTAAAATGGGGCGTTCCCGAGGATCGCTGCATTACCGTCAAACCCGGCGACACCTTTAAGGTCGGAGAAGTGGAGATTGTCTGCCTGGACAGCTTTGACCGCACCTGCATCGTCACCACCGACAAGACCGGCCCCGACAGAGAAGAGCTCACCGGCATCTGCCCCACGGATATGGACGAAAAGGCCGTTAACTATCTGCTCAAGACCCCCGGCGGTAATATCTACCATTCCGGCGACTCCCACTTTTCCATCTACTTTGCAAAGCACGGCAAGGATTACGACATTGACGTGGCTTTCGGCTCCTTCGGTGAAAATCCCATCGGTATGCACGACAAAATGAGCTCCATCGACATACTGCGTATGGCCGAAAATCTCC
>JAZRWZ010000181.1:0-7229 GCA_045599985.1 Acutalibacteraceae bacterium
CATGACCCCTGCGGCAAAGCTCAGGGCCGCATTCATGCAGAACACGCCGGTATGCCGCAGGGCAAACACCGCCCCCGCACCCAAAACGGCAATGCCCCAGGTGAACAGACCGGCAAGCAAAGCCTGCACAAGGGGAGAAAGAAGTGCAAACCAATGGGTCATTTTATGTGCTCCTTCCCGGTTGGCATAATATAATCATTTTCGCCAACCGGCATCCTTACCATTTTACGGCAAAAGCGGCGGGAGGTTACAATTTCGTGGCTGCGGCAAAACACGGTGGTCTTGCCCTACACGGAGTGGGCTGTACTTCGTAGAAATTGCGTGTAGGGTAAGCGCACCTGCGCTTACCGCCGTTGCTGTGTGAATAGGAACGGGCTTTCGGTTATATCTCCTTTCTTCCCCTCAAGGGGAAGGAAGAAAAGTTGATTGTGGAGGAAACGGCAAAACACGATGCTCTGACCCTACACGCGTTCCCCGCTTCCCCGAAAACCGAAAACCGAAAACCGAAATTTTTTCACGGCTTCCTGCTTTTTGCAGCATTTTTAGCTTCATCCTGCAAATCCGGTTTCGTGAATGAAATGTATTAAAGTCAAAAAACGGACAAGATTATGAAAAAATCAATAAATAATAAACACTTTTTTTAAAAAATGTACGCGATTCCGGAGCGTAAGTGTAAAAAATAAGGAACGCTTTCTGTTCATGTATACAAAAAACGAAAAAATAAGGTCATCCCTCTTGCAAATAGTAAAAGGAGCATTTATAATTGAAGAATCATACAAGGGAGTAGTGTACCCTTTTTCCATTTTACAGGAAAGGCATATGATAACCTATGATTTTCAATAAAGACGGCAAAAATGTTGGTGAAATTCTGCTGAACAGCGGCAAAATCACCGAGGCAAAACTGAACGAGGCCATCGAAAGAACCAAGGAATCCGAAAACAAATCCCTTGGCGAGTGCCTTGTGGAGCTTGGCGTAAGCGATGTGGATGTTGCCATGGCGCAGGGCGAGCTGCTGCATGTGCCCTATGTCAGCCTGCGTGCCGTTAACCTGGAGCCGCAGATTGTCAACCTTGTGAACGGGCAGATGCTTCGTAAGCACAACGTTGTGCCCCTTGATTTTGTGGACGGCAACCTGAATTCCATTGTGCTTGCCATGGCCAATCCTCTTGACATGGTGGCACTGGACGACATTGCCCTGCTTACCGACTGCACCATTGAGCCCCGTATTGCCACCATTGCCGAAATCAACGCATTGCTGGATAAATACTTCGGCTCCGGCGAGGCGCTTTCCGCTGCCGAGAAATTCCAGAAGGAGCGGGAGAGCAAGCTTGCTGCCCTTGAGGAGAAATCCGAGGCTGAGCAGGCCGAGCTGGATAACGCCCCCATCGTGCAGTTGGTTCGTTCCGTGATTGAGCAGGCGGTTCGCCAGAGAGCATCCGATATTCATATTGACGCGCAGGAGAACCGCATTGTTGTGCGCTTCCGCATAGACGGTGTGCTGGTTAAGGTGATGTCCTACGACATCACGCTGCTGCCCGTTATCATTACCCGTATCAAAATCATCGGCGGCATGGATATTTCCGAAAAGCGTAAAGCGCAGGACGGCCGTATCACCACCACCGTTGACCGCACGGAGTACGATATCCGTGTATCCATTCTGCCCACCTCCTACGGTGAAAAGGTGGTTATGCGTCTTGCCTCCTCCGCCGGTTTCAACCGCACCAAGACTCAGCTTGGTATGCGCGACTGGGAGCTGAAGGTTTTTGACCACATCATCTCCAACCCCAACGGCATTATTCTGGTTACCGGCCCCACCGGCTCCGGTAAGTCAACCACTCTGTACACCGCCCTTTCCGAGTTGAATGACGAAAGCGTTAATATTATTACGGTTGAGGACCCTGTAGAAGCGAACATTGAGGGTATCAATCAGGTTCAGGTTAACCCCAAGGCAAACCTCACCTTTGCCACGGCCCTGCGTGCTATTCTTCGTCAAGACCCGGATATCATCATGATAGGTGAGATTCGTGACTACGAAACCGCCTCCATCGCCGTGCAGGCCTCCATCACAGGCCACCTTGTGGTAAGCACCCTGCATACCAACTCCTCCGCCGCCACCATTACCCGTTTGCTGGATATGGGCTGCGAAAGCTTCATGATTGCCGACTCCGTGGTTGGCATTATTGCCCAGCGCCTTGTGCGCCGCCTTTGCAAGCACTGCCGCGCCCCCAGACCCGCCACGCCGGAGGAAAAGAAGATTCTGGATGTGCCGGACGATCAGGAAGTGGAGATTTATGACGCCGTGGGCTGCCCCATGTGCAACGGCACCGGCTTTTACGGCCGAATCGGTGTGTATGAAATTATGGAAATCAATCAGGAACTCAAGCGCCTGATTACCGCCAAAGCCACCACCGAGGAGCTGAAAAAATGCGCTTTAAAGGGCGGCATGCACACCCTGCGCATGAGCGCCGCCGCCTATGTTCTGGACGGCACCACCACCATGTCCGAAATGGCGAAAGTATCCTTTGAATCCTGAAAAAGCAGGTTTTTGTACCGAATTTTTCGAGATATTATACAAATTTGGCACAATTTGCCTATTGTTTATCTTTGATAAATGTTGTAAAATCAAGATAGGATAAGTACAGGCAAAACTCAGGTTGAGCCGTTGTGCATATCCTGATTTCGGAGGTTATATGCAAACATTCGAGCAATATGTTCAAACAGCGCGCCGCTATGACGCTTCCGATATCCACATCAGTGTCGGTTTTCCGGTGCAGATGCGAGTGGACGGCGAAATCCGCCAAATGGATTCCAACATTCTTTCGGCAGAGGATTGTGAAACCATCATTTTCCCCGTGCTCAACGATGTTCGCCGCCAGACCTTTGAATCCAACGGCGAGGTTGACTTTGCTTATGAGCTCTCCGGCCTCCGCTTAAGAGTGAATATTTACCGCGAATCGGGCAGGGTCGCTCTGGCCGCCCGCCTCATTAAAGATGTGATTCCCCCTCTCAGCGAGCTCGGCTTGCCGGAGTGCCTGAGTGAACTCCAGTACAAACGAAGCGGTTTGATTCTGGTAACGGGAATTACCGGCAGCGGTAAATCCACCACCATGGCCAGTCTGGTCAACATCATTAACCAAAAGTTTTCTTACCATATAATAACACTGGAGGAACCCGTCGAGTATGTGTTCCCCAAAGGCCGCTCCGTTGTGCACCAGCGTGAGATTGGCAGCGATACCCTGAATTTCCCCAGCGCGCTGCGTGCCGCCATGCGGCAGGACCCGGATGTGATTCTGCTGGGCGAGATGCGAGACCCGGAGACCATGGCCACAGCCATTACCGCTGCGGAAACAGGCCACCTGGTGCTTTCCACCCTGCACACTATGGGCGCGGCAAACACGGTGGACAGAATCATTGATTCCTTCCCCGCTCACCAACAGCAGCAGGTGCGTATGCAGTTGGCCGATATTCTGGTTTGCGTGATTTCACAGCGCCTGATTCCCAGAACGGACGGCCACGGCAGAGTGGTGGCAACCGAAGTGATGTTTGCCAACTCCGCCATACGCAACAACATTCGTGAAAGTAAAACCTTTATGATAAGCAATACCATTCTTGCCAGTAAAAAGCAGGGCATGGTGATGATGGATGATTCCATTGCCGAGTTGTATGCCCGGGGAATCATCAGCAGAGATGATGCTCTGCTCTATGCGCAGGACCGTGAAGCCCTGCAGAAAAAAATCTTTTAGTATTTGACTTGACGTGCCATAGGGGAGTGTGAAACCGTTGCCTAACTACACATATTCAGCCGTTAACTCGGGCGGTAAGGTTTTAAAGGGCACCGTTCAGGCTGACCGAAAAGAAGATGCCGTTGCCAAGCTGAAAGCCCGCGGTATTTTCCCCACTTCCGTTGAAGAAGCAAACGCACTGAATTCCGAAATCAACATCGGTTTTTTGAATAAGAAGCCCAAGTCCAAGGATTTATCCGTTTTCTGCCGCCAGATGAACAGTATTCTTTCCTCCGGTGTGCAGATGACCGATGCTTTGGATATGCTGTGTGAACAGACCGAAAACAAAACACTTGCCAATTCCATCAGGGCCTGCCGTCAGAAAATCTCCGGCGGTGTTGCCTTGAGCGAGGCCATGCAGGAGCAAAAGTGTTTTGAGGGTATCTTCGCCACCATGGTGGCGGCGGGTGAAAGCTCCGGTAACCTGGAAATGGCTTTTACCCGAATGGCCGATAAGTTTGAAAAAGATACCAAGATGAAGAGCCTGGTCAAGAAATCCACCATGTACCCCATCGTGCTGGCAGTGGTTACCGTGGTTATCATTGTAGTTATGCTGACCTTCGTTGTGCCCAAGTTTCAGGATATGCTGACACAGTTGGGCTCCGAGATGCCTGCGCTGACTCAGTTTGTTATTGATGCCAGTGAATTCATGAAGAGTAACTTACTCTACATCATTGCTGCAGTTGTCGTTTTTACTTTTGCTTTTAAAAAGTTTAAGGCCACGGATGTGGGGCAACACATTTTCGGCAAAATCTCCATGAAAGCACCGCTGCTTGGCCCCCTGACCGTTCGCACCGCCTGCTCCAATACCGCACGCACCATGGCCACTCTGCTGGCCGCCGGTTTGCCCATGCTGGATGCGTTGGAAATCACAGCCGACACTATGAGTAATATCTGGTTTAAAGAGGCACTGCTGCAGGTGAAAAAGGATGTTTCGGTGGGTGCCACCCTCTCCGAGGCCATGACAAACTGCAACATGTTCCCCCCGATGCTTTGCCACATGGCAAAAATCGGTGAGGAAACCGGTAATATCGTTGGCATGTTTGATAACACAGCCGATTACTATGACGAAGAGGTTCAGGCCAGCACCGAGCAGGTGACGGCAGCCATGGAGCCCATGGTAATTGTAGTAATGGCCGGCGTGGTAGGCACCATGGTTATCGCCCTGCTGATGCCCATGATCAGCATGTACGGCAACATGGATAACATGTAACCCCGCACCTTTACAAGGCTAATACCGTATCCCTTCAAAAGGGGGAGGGAACGGAAAGCACATATAAACATAACATATTTTTAAGGAGGAAAATTCTATGTTCATGAAAGTTGCTAATGCTCGCAAGAACAGAAATAAGGGTTTCTCCCTTATCGAGCTCATCATCGTTATCGCCATCATGGTTGCTCTTGTAGCTGTTATGGCTCCCCAGTTCATCAAGTACGTTCAGAAGTCCCGCAACGCTTCCCTGAAGTCCGCTGCTGACGATTATCTGTCCACCGTTAAGGCTATGTACATCGATGAAGAATCCAATGTAGATAAGAAGGCAGGTACCATCACTCTTTCCGCTGCCACCGGTACTCTTGTAATCACTCCTGCTGATGGTATTACCGATGTTGCCGCTTTCAACTCTGCCGCCGGTGTTGCCGATAACACCAAGATGGGCGCTACTACTGTTAAGTACATCATCACCATCGCTCAGAACGGTGCTGATTGGTCCTTCAAACTTGAATCTCAAGCTGATACCTAATTAGTAAGCGATTACAGTATATAAGTAGTTCTTTCGGGAGCCCCGATTCCCCCTTATCGGGGCTCCCCTTTATCCGTAAAATACTTTCCCGGGTTTTATTTTTGAACGGTTTCATTCCTGTGTGTTGTGTGAAACGATTCAAGGGTAAAAGCGTTGATATTGCGGGGCGGCTGTAAGGATAAGCCTGATGCCCGCAGTTTTTTATTGCAGATATTTCAAGGTTAAGTGAAGATTAACTTTGATGTGAATACAGGGAACAGAGAATATTAAATTTGAAATATGGGGTGGTTACAATGCGGCATTTGAATTCCGGCAAAAAAAACAACAAGGGTTTCTCACTGGTGGAGCTGATTATCGTGATTGCCATTATGGTGGCATTGGTTGCGGTAATGGCCCCCGCATTTATCAAGTATGTGCAAAAATCAAGGGATGCCGTGATTTATGATGCGGCGGATTCTGCCCTTTCTGTTGCAAAAGCAGAGTTTACATCGGGCAATTTGACCGGCAGCGGTGTGATTCGTATTGCGGCTGATGAAGAAGGTAATCTTTCCATCACCTTTGAGGAAAACAGCAGCGGACAGACACTGAATTATGTTTCCGAAACCGGTGTGGAAGGCGTGGAAGGCTTTATTCAAACTTGCGGCGCCAGCGGAAACGGGAGCATAAAGTCAAAGGTTGCTTATTACATTGAAGTGGACGGCTCCGATGTGCTTATGCCCAAGTATATTGAGTACGAAGAAGTGAATGACCAAATCTGATTTGGTATTTTACCGGATTTGAATGGAATAATTTTTCAGCGAGCAGGAAATGACCTGCTCGCTTTTTTTCTTTTATGAATGGGGACAATGGAGGAGTGTATGAACGGGAACAGGGATTTTTCTGTGGTTTTCGATAATAGAATGCGAAGAATGTTTGTGTGAATTGTATCGGGTTGATTGGTTTTATATTGCATTTGTGTGTATGATTTATGGTGTGAATTGGATGTAAAGGCGGAAACCTTTTCGGGTTGAATCAAATGATAGAAAGGTAATCAAATCGTAAAGTGAGTCTGCCTGTTGGATGAAAATAATTTGCCTGCGGCAAATCCGGCAAGGCACAGTGGCCTTGCCCTACACGAAGTAAAAACGGGAGAGGCAAGCCTCTCCCCTACGGAACAACCCCATCTTGCTTCCCCTTGAGGGGAAACTGTCACGAAGTGGCTGATGAGGTGTAGCTCTGACCGGCACGGCGGTACGCCGTGGAAAAACCCGTGTGTTGAAAAAAATAAATTTGCCTGCGGCAAATCCGGCAAGACACGGTGTTCTTGCCCTACACGACCCCTCATCCGTCAAGGCGTTCCGCCTTGCCACCTTCCCCCCGGGGGAAGGCAGGAAAGTTGATTGTGGAGGAAACGGCAAGACGCGGTGGTCTTGCCCTACACGGAGTGGGCTGTACTTCGTAGAAATTTCGTGTAGGGTAAGCGCACCTGCGCTTACCGGCCCGGCGGTACGCCGTGTGAAGCCTGACGGATGGATGAAATTTCCATTTGCCTGCGGCAAATCCGGCAAGGCGCAGTGGCCTTGCCCTACACAAACACCTCATCCGTCTCGCAAGCTCGCCACCTTCCCCTCAAGGGGAAGGAAGAAAAGTTGTTTTGTGAAGGATGCGGCAAGACACGGTGGTCTTGCCCTACACGGAGTGGGCTGTACTTCGTAGAAATTGCGTG
>JAZRWZ010000182.1:0-2070 GCA_045599985.1 Acutalibacteraceae bacterium
AAGAAGATTCCAAGCCCCCTTCCCCTACAACAGCGAACAATTAAAAGAAGAAATCAATAATTCAGCCGAACAAAAAGGAGAAGAAACCATGAAAAAAACCATTTATATTGAAGGCATGATGTGTGAGCATTGCAAAATGCACGTAGAAAAGGCTTTGGCGGCATTGAACGGTGTGAGCGACTACATTGTTGACCTTGCCGCCAACACTGCCACAGTGACCCTTGCAGAGGCAATAAGTGACGATACTCTCACCGCCGCCATCACCGATGCGGGGTATACCGTAACCAAAATCGAGGGCTAATATATTCCATCCATACAGCAGACAGAAAAAATCCCAAAGACGGAAAATGACCGCCTTTGGGATTTCTTATTTATTATTTATGTATTACTGCAAAAACCTCTTGAAGATTATTTCTTCTGAGGGCCGTTATAGCCGTTTACTTCCTGGAAATCGGCAATCTTATCAATAACACCAAGCAGCACATCAAAGCCGTTGCCAACGGTATCCACATCAAAGCGCTCGGGCATATCGCGGAAGGTGTGGTAGTAATAAGTCAGAACGGGATTCTGCGCGGCAAAGGTAACGGATTTGATACCGGCCTTGGTCATGGGTGTGCTGTCACAGCCGCCAACGGGGTTATGGATGCAGCCGTTGGTTTTGCTCTCGATTCCAAGCTCGGCAAAGGTATCCTTGAACATTTTTTCCAGATCCGTATCAAAACGGGTGAACTGCCAATCGTCCTTGATAACGACCTCAAAATAATCCTTATCGGCAACGGAGTCAATGTTCAGATTCCATGCGTTTTCAAGAATAGGCTCACCCTTGTGCTGACGGGTGAAAGCGATGGAGCCGCGCAGACCGGCTTCCTCGGAGCCGCAGTTAAAATCAATAATGCGGCATCTCTTGGGCATTTTATCGGGATTCTCTTTGAAATATTTGATAACCTCATAGCTCAGTGCGCAGCCGGTGGCGTTATCCATGGCACCGCGGGAGGCATTGTCGGGATCGGGATCGGCCCACATAATTACGAAGAAGCAGCCGATGGCGCAGATAACGGGGAGAATAAGCATAATGCTCTGAATAACGGTATAAACCCCGGCGAACTTGGACTCGATACCGTACATGGCACATTGCTCGGCACCCTGGGAAATCACATAATAAGCCTTAACTGCCCATTCGGCGTTGAACACCTGAAGAGCAAGGAAATAAACAGCCTCAAAAATGGAATAGAAAGCCATCAGGAAGAAGCAAACTGCACCGAAGCCTACCTTGCCGTAAGCGGCAATCAAGCCAAGAGCGGGCTTATCTCTGTATTTGAAGGCGTGCTCGGAGTGCTTCCAGTTCCAGCTGGTATCGGTGTGGCCGGAAAGGATGATGGTGTAATCATACTCGCCGTCCTCGGGAACCAGTTCACCGTAAACATTCTGTGAAACCTTCTGCTTGAAGAACATATCGAAGCAGGTGTGATAAAGGAAAACGCTGACAATAAGCCAAACGATAACGGCAAGGCCGATTGCCGCAAGAGGAATCCAAAGAGTGGGGATGCTGCGTGCGAAGTAGGAACCCGCGCAGAGGATAAGCCCTGCCCAGCCGGCATAGGGGATGCCGCCGATGGAGGCTCTGGGGGAAACTGCGAATTCTTCTTTTTTGGGCTCTATGCCGATTTCACGGAGCTTATCGCCCATATAATTGGCATACTTTTTCTCTCCGTCGGAACCGGGCAACCGGGAACCGATTTTTTTGGAAGCATGTTCAACGATGTCAAACGCTTCCTCCGCATACTTTCTGTTGTCTTCTTTCATGAAACCATCTCTCCGTTCATTGAAAATTAAAGGGAATTGATATAAGAGGCCGCGCCCGCCGCCGCAACGGCTCCGTCCGCAGCCGCTGTTACGATTTGGCGCAAAGCCTTGGTTCTGGTATCACCGGCGGCAAAAATGCCGCTGCAGGAGGTTTTGCAATCCTCCCCTGCCGCTATATATCCGACTTCATCAAGGGCAACCGTGTCGGCAAAAACATTGTTTTCGGGAGCAAGGCCGATGCAAACAAATACGCAATCCGCTGCCACC
>JAZRWZ010000183.1:0-4970 GCA_045599985.1 Acutalibacteraceae bacterium
TTTTCGTAAATAGCGGCATTTTCGGCATTGGGGGTGTAAACGGTATCCTTGATTTTGCCCATAACGGCAGCGGCCTTATACACATCGTCATAGCCGCCTTTGTCCGCACCGGCAGCCACGGCACCGAACACGGCGCTGCCCAAAGCACCGCCCTGGGTGGTACCGGCGATTTTCACGGGCATATTCAGCACATCGGCATAAATCTGCATGGTCATGGGGTCCTTCTGAGAAATGCCGCCTGCGGCATAGAAGGTGTTCACGGGCACACCGTTGGCCTTGAAGGTTTCCACAATCATCTTGGTGCCGTAGGCCGTGGATTCAATCAGCGCGCGGTAAATATCCTCGGGCTTAGTCTGCAGGGTCATGCCCAGAATCATGCCCGTCAAATCCACATCGCACAGCACGGAACGGTTGCCGTTCCACCAATCCAGAGCAAGCAATCCGCTTTCGCCGGGGCGCTTGGCCTGACATTTTTCACGCAGCAATTTGTGGATATTCATATCCTTTGCCTTTGCCTCGGCATACACGCTCTCGGGCAGGCAGTTATCAATAAACCACTGGAAGGAATCGCCCACGCAGCACTGACCGGCCTCGAAGCCGTACATGCCGGGCATAATGCCGTCCGCCACAACGCCGCACATACCGGGCACGTTCTTTTCCTCTTTGCCAAGCAGCATATGGCAGGTGGAGGTGCCCATGATGGCAAGCATTTCGCCCTCGCCGGTAATGCCCACGGCGGGCACAAACACATGGGCATCAATGGTGGCAACAGCCACGGCGGTGCCGGCCTTTAACCCGGTGAGCTCTGCCATGGCGGGAGTCAGCTCGCCCGCTTTTTCGCCAAGAGGGCTGACCTTGCCCAGTTTTTCCTCAACCACGTTTTCAAGGCGGGGGTCAAGGGCCTTGAAGAACTCCCTGGAGGGGTAACCGTTCTTTTTGCTCCACATGGCCTTATACCCTGCGGCGCAGGCATTGCGGGTTTCGTTGCCCGTCATCTGCCACACAATCCAGTCACCGGCCTCAATGAATTTGTCGGCCTTTTCGTAAATTTCGGGAGCCTCCTCCAGCGTTTGCCAGATTTTGGGGATAATCCATTCGGAGGAGATTTTGCCGCCGAAGGTATCCAGCCAGTCCACCTTCAGCTCCTTTGCCTTCTCATTGAGACGGTTGGCCTGAGGCTGAGCGGCGTGGTGCTTCCAGAGCTTGACATAGGCGTGAGGATTCTCCTCATATTCGGGCAAAAAGCAAAGGGGTGTGGCATCGGCCAGCACGGGCAGCACGGAGCAGGCGGTAAAATCAACGCCCAGGCCGATAACATCCGCAGGGTCAACACCGCTCTCTTTGAGCACGGCGGGAATGGTTTTTTGGAGCACATCCACATAATCCTGCGGGTGCTGCAGCGCCCAGTCCATGCCCAGCTTTTTGCCGCAGGGAAGGGCGGTATCCATTACCTGATGAGGGTAATCGTACACGGCGGAGGACAGTTCCTCGCCTGTGGTAACATTCACCAAAAGGGCTCTGCCGGAAAGAGTGCCGTAATCAATACCGATTGCATACTTTGCCATAACTCATTTTCCTTTCAAATTAAGTATAAAGTGAGGATACGATGTTGGAATATAAAGAATCCGGGTCTTTCAGAATATTGTTGCGAATCCGCTCCACCTGCTGCTCGTCGGCGGCAAACAGAGTTAATTCCATCATGGTGTCGCCGTCGCTGACAATGGTGAAGGTGAGGTTTGCACCGTTTTCCAGATACTTCACCTCAATGTGGTTTTCACTTTTGGTTTTTTCCTTGGTGCGGTAGCAAAGGGCATCCTTCAGCGCCCTTTCACGAACGGAACGGGGAATTTCCCCCTCCAGCTCATCCACCGCGGCGCGGCCCTTACGGGTAATCTCAAGGGCGCCTTTTTCGTTGATATTCAGGCTGCCGTTCTGCACCATTTCCTCCACGGCCTGACTGGCATCGAAGTAGTTGGCAAGGCCGTGAATCTGCAAAATCTCCACTACCTTGTCACGCTCCATCCACCCGTTCAGGTTCTTTACGAGAAAGCCTACAAGGATTTTGATTTGTGCCGTATTGCGCAGGCCGCCCAGCTCCACCCCCGAGGAGAAGGCGCTGTATTCCTCCGTGGGCAGCTGAATGATTTTGTTATCGCTTTCCGATTCATTCTTCAACGGTATCCCTTCTTTCCGAAAGCGTCATATTCCCTGATATTATACCAAACCCCCATTCTCATTTCAACTTTTTTTGCCGATTTATCTATGATAAAACCGAAAAGTAAGATACCGCACGGTTATAAGGTGCCAACAACATCTTTTTCGCCGATTTACCATTGTATTGTGGGGATATTGGATTACCGCACGGTAATTAAGTGCCTGCAGCCTCTTTCTGTGCCGATTTATCCGCATTTTCATTGGTATCAAAATACTATAATAATATATTGACACCACACCGGCAGTATGCTATACTTCATTGGTAAATAAGCACCGAAAGGCTATGACGAAGACAGTAAGCACAGCACATGGCAGTTAGGCACCGGGGTCATCCCCCTGCCGCCAGTGAGGTGGGGCCAGTGTAAACCCACCAACCGCCGCTTTGCCGAACATCACTTCCGAGCCGCAAACCCAAAGGGCACCGCCCCGGTAGGCTTTGACGGATTCCCACCGTTACAGGGGAAGCATAAGAGTAGTATGCTGCGGGTGGTTAAGCAGAGTTATGCCTCTGTCCTGCACGGACGGGGGCTTTATTTTTTTATCAGGAGGTAAAGCGTTATGTACGAAAAGGTATCCACAAACCTCGATTTCGTCACACGCGAAAAGTCCGTTCTTGATTTTTGGAAAGAGAACGACATTTTCGAGAAGAGCATCAAAAACCGTGAGGGCGGCCCCACCTACACCTTTTATGACGGCCCCCCCACTGCCAACGGTAAGCCCCACATCGGCCATGTGCTTACCCGCGTTATCAAGGATATGATTCCCCGCTACCGCACCATGAAGGGTTACATGGTGCCCCGCAAAGCCGGTTGGGACACCCACGGCCTGCCCGTTGAGCTTGAGGTCGAAAAGCTGCTTGGCATCAACGGCAAGGATCAGATTGAGGCCTACGGCCTTGAGCCCTTCATCAAGCAGTGCAAGGAAAGCGTTTGGAAATACAAGGGCATGTGGGAGGATTTCTCCGGCACCGTCGGCTTCTGGGCCGATATGGGTAACCCCTATGTTACCTATCACAACAGCTACATCGAGAGCGAATGGTGGGCATTAAAGCAGATTTGGGAAAAAGGTCTGCGCTACAAGGGCTTCAAAATCGTGCCCTACTGCCCCCGCTGCGGCACACCTCTGTCCTCCCACGAAGTGGCACAGGGCTACAAGGATGTGAAAGAGCGCTCTGCCGTGGTTCGCTTCAAGGTAAAGGGTGAGGATGCCTACTTCCTTGCCTGGACCACCACCCCCTGGACTTTGCCCTCCAACGTGGCCCTTTGCGTGAATCCCGAGTTCGACTATGTTAAAGTGAAGCAGGGCGACTACACCTACTACATGGCGCAGGCTCTTGTGGCCTCCGTGCTGGGTGAGGATGTTGAGATTCTTGATACCTTCAAGGGCAAGGACCTTGAATTCAAAGAATACGAGCCTCTCTTTGACTTTGTGAATCCCAAAGAAAAATGCTGGTATGTTACCTGCGACGGTTATGTTACCCTTACAGACGGCACGGGCATTGTTCACATTGCTCCCGCCTTTGGTGAGGACGACTCCCAGGTAGGCAAAAAATACAACCTCCCCTTCGTGCAGCTTGTAAACGCCAAGGGCGAGATGACCGAGGAAACCAAGTGGGCCGGCGTATTCTGCAAGGATGCCGACAAGGCCGTTCTGGTTGACCTTGAGGAGCGCGGCCTGCTGTTCTCCGCTCCCCTGTTTGAGCACAGCTATCCCCATTGCTGGCGCTGCGACACTCCCCTTATCTATTACGCCAGAAGCAGCTGGTTCATCAAGATGACCGAGGTGCGCGACCGCCTTATCGCCAACAACGAAACCATCAACTGGATTCCCGAAAGCATAGGTACCGGCCGTTTCGGTGACTGGCTCAAGAACGTGCAGGATTGGGGTCTGTCCCGTAACCGCTACTGGGGCACGCCTCTTAATATCTGGGAATGTGAATGCGGTCACCGCCATGTTATCGGCTCCATTGAGGAATTGAAATCCCTCTCCGACAACTGCCCCGATGACATTGAGCTTCACCGCCCCTACATCGACGGTGTTACCTTCCCCTGCCCCAAGTGCTGCAAGCAGATGAAGCGTGTGCCTGAGGTAATCGACTGCTGGTTTGACTCCGGCGCCATGCCCTTTGCACAGCACCACTATCCCTTCGAGAACAAGGATTTGTTTGAGCAGCAGTTCCCCGCCGAGTTCATCAGCGAGGCCGTTGACCAGACCCGCGGCTGGTTCTACTCCCTGCTTGCCATTTCCACCCTGCTCTTTGACAAGGCTCCCTACAAGAATGTTATCGTGCTGGGCCTTGTGCAGGATGAAAACGGCCAGAAGATGAGCAAATCCAAGGGCAACGCCGTTGACCCCTTTGATGCCCTTCAGAAATTCGGTGCCGATGCCATCCGTTGGTATTTCTACACCAACTCCGCCCCCTGGCTGCCCAACCGCTTCTATGACAAGGCTGTGGTAGAGGGTCAGCGCAAGTTCATGGGCACCCTGTGGAACACCTACGCCTTCTTTACCCTGTATGCCAACATTGACAACTTCGATGCCACCAAATATACGTTGGATTACAACAAGCTCTCCCTGATGGATAAGTGGCTGGTTTCCAAGCTGAACTCCCTTATCAACACCGTGGACGGCTACCTTGACAGCTACTGCATCCCCGAGGCCGCCAAAGCCCTTCAGGCTTTTGTGGACGACCTGAGCAACTGGTATGTGCGCCGCTCCCGTGAGCGTTACTGGGCACAGGGCATGAGTCAGGATAA
>JAZRWZ010000184.1:0-12471 GCA_045599985.1 Acutalibacteraceae bacterium
CCCGACATCATGCTGTTTGACGAGCCCACCTCCGCCCTTGACCCCGAAATGGTAGGCGAGGTATTGGCGGTTATGAAGGAACTGGCCGCTGCCGGTATGACCATGGTTGTGGTTACCCACGAAATGGGCTTTGCCCGTGACGTGGCCGACAGAGTGGTGTTCATGTGCGACGGCGTTATTGCCGAGCAGGGAACCCCCGACCAGATTTTCAACCACCCCATCGAGCAGCGCACCCGCGATTTTCTCGGCTGCGTGCTTTAATAACTACATATGGTAGCAATCAATCCGGCTTGTATACAATATGTATATGAGCCGGGTTTGCTTTTTTACACATATTTCCCGTTTCCCTCTTGACAAGCGCCATATTATCCGCTAAAATGGGCACAGAAGCGAGAAAGCTTCAAGGCCTTCGCTGCTGACGGAATGTGAATTGACACAGTGCAGCGAACCAACCCATATTTACCGACCGTCTGGGTAACACGAATCTGCATCGTGTTGCCTTTTTTTATTGTTTTTTATCCCCTTCCATTCCCGGTTTGCAGACTATCATCCGTAAATAAACCCAACTTATGCAGTAAAGGAGAAGATACTATGTATTTTGAACAATGGACCGGTTTCAACGGCGGCAACTGGACTGAGAACATTGATGTGCGTGATTTTATTGACAAAAACTGCACACCCTACCACGGGGACGGTTCCTTTTTGGCTGGCCCCACCAAGCGCACCCAAAAAGCCCTTGCCAAACTGGAAGAATTAAAGCTGAAGGAGCAGGCCAACAACGGCGTGCTTGCCGTGGACACCACCACCGTATCCTCCCTTTGCAACTACAAGCCCGGTTACCTGATTGAGGAAGACCTGATTGTGGGCCTGCAGACCGATGAGCCCCTGAAGCGCGGCGTAAACCCCTTCGGCGGCATCCGCATGGCCCGCTCCGCCTGCGAGGCCTACGGCTACAAGCTTGGCGAGGATATTGAAGAATACTTCACCTACCGCACCACCCACAACGACGGCGTATTCCGTATTTATACCGATGAGATGAAGGCCGCCCGTCACTGTGCTCTGCTCACCGGCCTGCCCGATGCCTACGGCCGCGGCCGTATTATCGGCGACTACCGCCGTGTGGCACTTTACGGCATTGATGTGCTGATTGAAGAGAAGAAAAAAGACAAGCAGTTGAAGGGCCGCAACTTTATGGATGTGGACAACATCCGCCTGCTGGAGGAGCTGTATCAGCAAATCAACTTCCTCGGCAAGCTCAAAGAGATGGCAAAGATGTACGGCTATGATATCAGCAAGCCCGCCGCCAACGCCAAAGAGGCCGTGCAGTGGACCTACTTTGCCTACCTTGCCGCCAACAAGGAGCAGAACGGTGCCGCCATGTCCTTTGGCCGTACCTCCTCCTTCTTTGATATTTACATTGAGCGCGACCTGAAAAACGGCGTATTGGATGAGCAGGGCGCTCAGGAAATTCTGGACGACCTTGTGCTGAAGCTGCGCTGCGCCCGCCACCTGCGCACCCCCGAATACAACGAGCTGTTCGGCGGCGACCCCATGTGGATTACCGAAAGCATCGGCGGCATGAACCTGAACCACCAGACGCTGGTTACCAAATCCAGCTTCCGTATTCTCAATACTCTCTATAACCTTGGCCCCGCTCCCGAGCCCAACCTCACCGTGCTGTGGAGCAATTCCCTGCCCGAGAATTTCAAGAAATTCTGCGCCAAAATCTCCTGCGATACCGATTCCATCCAGTATGAGAATGATGACCTGATGCGTCCCCGCTTCGGTGATGACTACGCCATTGCCTGCTGTGTTTCCGCCATGAAGGTGGGCAAGCAGATGCAGTTCTTCGGTGCCCGCACCAACCTTGCCAAGCTGCTGCTTCTCTCCCTGAACGGCGGTGTGGATAACATGTTCGGCACCCATATCGGCCCCCAGATGGAGCCCTTTGCCGATGAATATCTGGACTACGCCAAGGTAATGGAGCGCTTCACCGTTTATCTGCAATGGCTGTGCAACCTGTATGTGAACACCATGAACTGTATCCACTACATGCACGACAAATACGCCTACGAAAAAACCCAGATGGCTCTGCACGACACCGATGTGGAGCGCAAGATGGCCTTCGGCGTAGCCGGCCTTTCCGTAATTGCCGACTCTCTCTCCGCCATCAAATATGCCAAGGTCAAGCCCATCCGTGACGAAAACGGCATCATCGTGGATTTTGAAACCGAGGGTGATTTCCCCAAATACGGCAACGACGACAACCGTGTGGATGAGATTGCCGAGAATATGCTTGTTATGGTGCACGAGGAGCTGAAGAAGACCCCCGCCTACCGCAACGCCCGCCACACCCTCTCCGCCCTGACCATTACCTCCAATGTCATGTACGGCAAAAAAACAGGCTCTACCCCCGACGGCCGCAAGAAGGGCGAGCCCTTTGCTCCCGGCGCCAACCCCATGCACAACCGTGAGACCAACGGTGCCCTTGCCTCCCTGAACTCCGTTTCCAAGCTCCCCTACTCCTCCGCCAGTGACGGCATCTCCAACACCTTCAGCATTGTGCCCGATGCCTTGGGCAAAACCGATGAGGAGCGTGTTGAGAATCTGGTAGGCATTCTGGACGGCTACTTCATGAACGATGCCCACCACCTGAACGTAAACGTGATGAACCGTGAAACCCTGATGAAGGCCTATGAGCACCCCGAAGAATACCCCAACCTTACCATCCGCGTTTCCGGCTATGCCGTAAACTTTGTCAAGCTCTCCCGCGAGCAGCAGCGTGAGGTGATTATGCGCACCTTCCACGAAGCCGTATGAGCAGTATAATCGGAAAAATCCATTCCTTCCAAAGCCTCGGTACCGTTGACGGGCCGGGGCTTCGGTGTGTGGTATTCATGCAGGGCTGCCCCCTGCGCTGTGCCTGCTGCCACAATCCCGACACATGGAGCTTTGAGGGCGGCACCGAATACGACACCGATACCCTTGTGAAAAAAATCCTGCGCTTCCGGAATTTTTTCGGCAGCAAGGGCGGCGTTACCGTCAGCGGCGGTGAACCCCTGATGCAGGCGGCCTTTGTCACTGAATTATTCACCAAATTAAAGCAAAACGGGATTCGCACCGCACTGGACACCTCCGGCTGCATTTTCAACGAGGATGTGCAGCAGCTTTTGAAGGTGACCGACCTTGTATTATTGGACCATAAATACCCCAATCCCGCCGATTACCTCACCTACACAAAATGTAAGCAGGAAAGCGCGGAATTCTTTTTAGACCGCCTTCAGGAGCAAAATATCGAAGTCTGGCTGCGCCGTGTGATTATTCCCGGGCTCAATGACAGCGAGGAGGCAGCACGGCAGTTAAAAGCCGTGATGAAGGCGCACCCCTGCGTTACAAAAACGGAGCTGCTCCCCTTCCGCAAGCTGTGCCTCGGCAAATACGAAAACATGGGCATTCCTTTCCCTCTGGCCGACACACCGGAGCCCTCCGGGGCAGCCATGGAGGCATTACAGAAAATTATTGATGAGTAAGCAATAATCCTTTTCCCAACCTCAAAAATATGCATATCGGCCCCTTTGATGACATAAAAAGGCCGCAGGAGTTTCATCCTGCGGCTTTCGTATTTTGCGTTAATCAGCCGGCGTTGTTGCCATAGAGTTCATTCAAAGCAATGTTTCTCTTCATTACCTTGCAGAAATCCTTGCTTACGCCGTTGGTAATCTTATCCTTGGCGTTTACAACATAGGCGCCCTTGTCACCGAGAAGCTCGGTGTTGAAATCGGAATAGCTGCTGTCGGAAAGGGTGGATTTTGCGGTGTTCTTCCAATCCAGATCGTCGGCATTGTCGCTGACGAAGTAAACAAGGAAGTAACCGTATTCTTCAGCCTCAATCACTTCGCAGTCGCCGGGCTTGCGGTTGGCAGCGAAGCACCAATCCTCAAATGCGGGAACCATGGTGTTCAGGCGAACATCAATCTTGCCGCCCTCGGCGCTGGTGCTGGTATCGTCGGAGTTATTCTGGCAAAGGGTGGCAAAGGTATTTTCGTCAGCCTTGGCGGATTTCTTCCACTCGTTGTAAAGCTTGGTGGCCTCATCCTTGGCGGCCTCGCGCTCGTCGTTATCGGCAGCAGCGGTGAAGCTCTCGTTATAAGCAACCAGGCAGTAACGAACGGTTACGCTGTGAGCATCCAGAGATTTGGGAGCAACGATGTAAAGAAGGTATGCGCCGTTATCGCCCTCAATTACGGTGTGGTCACCGGCTTTGCGGCCTGCGGCAAATGCCCAATCGGCGCCCTTCTTCTCGGCAGCGGCGCTGACGGAATCATAGGAAGCGTTATCCAGCAGAGTGGTGTCCTCTTCTTCCTCGGCAGCTTCTGCATCATCCGCAGGAGCAGCAGCATCGTCAGGAGCAGCGGTAGTGGCAGGAGCAGCGGCAGTAACGGGAGCTGCGGTATCATCGGGGGCAGCAGCGGTAACGGGAGCTGCGGCAGTAACAGGAGCAGCGGCATCGTCCTTTGCGGCATCGGCAGCGGCGGTATCCTTGGCGGCCTGGTCAGCCTCATACTTGGCAACCTGATCCTTGAAGGACTGCTCGCTTGTTACGGCCTTATCCAGAGCCTTGGCAGCCTTAACGACTGCGGCATTGGCCTTGTCTTTTCTGGCGTTGAAGGCATCGTCGGTTTCGTCATCGGTCTTGGTGAGGGTATCAAACTTAAGAGCATAGCAGCGGATATCGGCAAGACCGTAGCTGTTGGGATTCTCTTTGAGTTCGGCATTCAGAGCCTCTTCGGTAACGGCATCGGCCAGTTCTTCTCTCTTCTTCTCCTGGAACTTCTGGCTGAGCTGTTCCATCTCAAGCTGCTTGCGAAGGCCTCTTTCGCTCATGTGGAACTGAGCGCGAAGGTAAGCATTCAGGCTGTAGCCGTTGTTCTTGGCACCGGTCTCCAAAGAGGCGATGGTCTCGTCAACGGTCTGCTTCATTTCGTCATCAAGCTTAATACCGGCCTTGACAGCCTCCTGATAGTAAGCCAAAGTGCTCTGAGCGGCGGTTTTGGCATCCTCAACCAGTTTGTCGGCCCAGGTGCGGTTGTCGCCTTCTTCGGCATTGGGGTAAGGCTGCTCGTCGGGGCTCTTGGAGCTGTCAATGTAGTTGATGCCATAGGAGGAGTACTGCTCCTGAATGGAAAGAGCCTGCTGATAAGCAAGGTAGTAGTAGTAATAAAACTGGCCCTCGCTGACCTTCTGGTCACCAACGGAAAGAGCGGTAACAAAATTGCTCTTAACACCGGTTGTATCCACTACATAGTAAACGACACCGAGAACAATAGCGAGAGCAACTACGCAGGCAACAATGCGCTTGACCAGCTTGCCTGCCTTAACGGCGGAAGCGGATTTGGCGTTTGCCTTGCCGGCCTTGGCAATGCGTTTTTTGCGCTCTTCACGATAGAGCTCGGCTTTGGACTTGGTTTCTTTTTTAGCCATGATTCTGTTCATCCTTTTCTTGAAAGATATGTGCCGCGAAAAACCGGACGGTTATTCCAATCGGCAGAACACAACTATTCTATACCATTTCATGCGATTTTACAAGTATTATTTTTATATATAGGGGTGAAGCGAGGTTCCGGCTGGGGATATCACTCTTTTTTTGTCAGGGTTCCGTTTAAGAATTCGTCACGAAACCACACATCCTCCGCCTCAAAACTGCGCCCGTTCAGGTAGTTGAGAAGCCCCGCATCGGTGGTAAAAGCAAAACGAAGACGGTAGGAATACAAAAACTGCTTTTTGTAGCCCAAGGGCTTGTTCTGGGCATTGGTGCCGTATTTGCCGTCCCCCACCAAGGGGTGACCGATGCTGGCAAAGTGTGCGCGAATCTGATGGGTGCGCCCCGTAAGCAATTCCACCTCCACCAGACTCAGGCCGTCCCGCTCATGCAAAACCCGGTATTTGGTGCGGATTTGCTTGGAGCCGTTCTGCTCCTCGGTATACACCCGCACCTTGTTTTTCTTTTCGTCCTTTATGAGCCAGCCGTCCAGAATACCGCTTTTTTTCTCCAAGGTGCCGTGAATCACGCAAAGGTAGAATTTTTCCAGTTCTCTGTCCTTGAGCTTCTGATTCAGGATGCGCAGACTTTCCGCATTTTTGGCGGCAATCACAATGCCGCCCGTGTTGCGGTCTATGCGGTTGACCAAAGCGGGTGCAAAGGATTGCTCATCGGCGGGGCAATACTCCCCTTTTTCGTAAAGATACCGCTTCACACGGGTGATGAGGGTGTCGTTATATTCGGTTTCATCGGGGTGAGAAAGCAGGCCGACTTTTTTATCCAGCAGCATCACATTCTCATCCTCATACAGAATGTTCAGCTTGCGGGAGGCGGAGAGAAAATCGTATTTCTCCTCCTTTTCGGCAAAGAACTCGTCGTTGATATACATATCCACCACATCGTTCTGCATCAGCCGGGTGGAGATTTCGGCGCGCTTTCCGTTGACCTTGATGCGTTTTAACCGGATGTATTTGTAAAGCAGGGATTGGGGCAGCAGAGGCACGGCCTTGGTAATGAATTTATCCAGCCTTTGCCCCGCATCATTTTTTTGAACGGTAAAACTTTTCATTCGCTTTGCCCTCAACTCATAAAATCTGTTTCAGGTATTTGCCGGTATGGGATTCCGGCACGGCTGCCACCTCTTCGGGGGTGCCGCAGGCCACCAGCGTGCCGCCCCGGTCACCGCCCTCGGGGCCCAGGTCCACAATATGGTCGGCGGATTTGATCACATCCAGATTATGTTCAATCACGATTACGGTGTTGCCCGCATCCGTCAGCTTTTGCAGCACGCCGATGAGGCAATGCACATCGGCGGTGTGAAGACCCGTGGTGGGCTCATCCAGAATGTAGCAGGTTTTTCCCGTAGCGGTGCGGGACAGTTCCGTTGCCAGCTTCACTCTTTGTGCCTCGCCGCCGGAAAGGGTGGTGGCGGACTGGCCCAGTTTTACATAGCCGAGGCCCACATCCGCAAGGGTCTGCAGTTTTTTGGCAATCCGGGGCTGATTCTCAAAGAATATCACAGCCTCCTCCACCGTCATCTCCAGCACATCGCGAATGGATTTGCCCTTATATTTCACTTCCAGCGTTTCCTTATTGTAGCGGGCGCCCTTGCACACATCGCAGGGCACATAAATATCCGCCAGAAAGTGCATTTCGATTTTCATTACGCCGTCGCCCTGACAGGCCTCACAGCGGCCTCCCTTCACGTTAAAGGAGAAACGGTTGGCCTTGTAACCCTTCTTTTTGGATTCGGAAAGGCCCGCAAAAAGCTCACGGATATCGGTAAAAACACCCGTGTAGGTGGCGGCGTTGGAGCGGGGCGTGCGGCCTATGGGCGATTGGTCAATGCAAATCACCTTGTCCAGATATTCCACGCCCTCAAAGCCCGCGCATTTGCCCGGGCAGCACTTGGCACCGTTTAAATCCGCCGCCAGTTTTTTATAAAGAATTCCGTTTATCAGCGAGGATTTGCCGCTGCCGGACACGCCGGTAATGCAGATGAATTTGCCCAGGGGAAAGGTCACATCTATGTTTTTCAGGTTGTTTTCGGCGGCACCGAACACGGTCAGGCACTTGCCGTTCCCCGGTCTGCGTGTTTCGGGCACGGGAATCTTCTTTTTTCCGCTCAGGTACTGACCGGTTACGGAATCCTTGCATTTCATCAGGTCTTTTACCGTGCCGCTGAATACCAGTTCACCCCCGTGCACACCCGCGCCGGGGCCGATATCCACAATGTAATCGGCAGCCAGCATGGTTTCCTCATCATGCTCCACCACAATCAGGGTGTTGCCCATATCCCGCAGACTCTTGAGGGTTGCCAGCAGCTTTTCGTTATCCCGCTGATGCAGGCCGATGCTGGGCTCGTCCAGAATATACATGACCCCCACCAGAGAGGAACCGATTTGCGTGGCAAGGCGAATCCGCTGACTTTCGCCGCCGGACAGAGTGCCCGACGGGCGGGACAGGGAGAGATAATCCAGCCCCACATTGGCAAGGAAGGATAAACGGGAGCGAATCTCCTTAAGAATCAGGCGGGCAATCTGCGTATCCCGCTCATTGAGCTGCAGTTCATCCAGAAAGGCCAGCGCATCCTTAATGGATTTGGCCGTGAATTCCATAATGTTGAGGCCGCCCACGGTAACGGATAAAGACTCCGGCCGCAGTCTGAGGCCGTGGCAGTCGGGGCACTCCTTCTCCGTCATCAGCTGCTCCAGCTCGGCACGGGAGTATTCACTGCCGCTGGTGGCGTAGCGGCGCTCGATATTGGTGATAATGCCTTCAAAATCCGACAGATATGTGCCGCTGCCGTATTCGTTTTTGCGCTCCATTTTGATTTTCTTGCCCTTGGTGCCGTAGAAGATAATATCCTTCTGAGCACGGGTCAGGTCACGGAACGGAGTATCAAGGGAGAAGCCGTATTCCTTTGCCAGCCCTTCATAGTACATCTGGGCAATGGTGCCCCCGTCACTGACCGACCAGCCGGAAACCTTGATGGCACCCTGACGGATGGAAAGGGAGCCGTCCGGCACCACCAGATTCTCATCCGGCTTCATGAAAACGCCAAGGCCGGAGCAGGTTTTACAGGCGCCGAAGGGATTGTTGAAGGAGAAAGAGCGGGGCTCCAGCTCCTCAATGCTCACCCCGTGCTCGGGGCAGGCATAGTTGAGGGAATACAGCTGCTCCTCGCCGTCAATCACATCCACGGCAAGCAGGCCCTCACTCAGGTGGGTGGCCGTTTCCACGGAGCCTGCCAGGCGGGATTCCAGCCCCTCCTTCATCACAAGGCGGTCCACTACCACCTCAATGTTGTGCTTGATGTTTTTATCCAGTTTGGGCAGTTCGTTGATGTCATAAATACTGCCGTCAATGCGCACGCGCACAAAGCCGCCCTTGCGCACACTTTCCAGCTCTTTTGTAAATTCGCCTTTTTTGCCTCTGGCAATGGGAGCCAGCAGCTGCAGCTTTGTGCCCACGGGCAGCCGCATAACGGCAGCCGTCACATCATCCACGGTCTGCCGGGCGATTTCACGGCCGCACACGGGGCAATGGGGCACACCGATGCGGGCATACAAAAGGCGAAGGTAGTCGTAAATCTCCGTAACCGTGCCCACGGTGGAGCGGGGGTTGTGGGGGGTGGTTTTCTGGTCAATGGATATGGCGGGAGAAAGCCCCTCAATGTATTCCACATCGGGCTTTTCCATCTGCCCCAAAAACTGGCGGGCATAGGCGGAGAGCGATTCCACATAGCGGCGCTGCCCCTCGGCGTAGATGGTATCAAACGCCAAAGACGACTTTCCGCTGCCGGAAAGGCCGGTGAAAACCGTGAGGGAATCCCTCGGGATTTTCACATCAATGTTTTTTAAATTGTGAACCTTTGCCCCTTTAACATAAACGTATTTCTGTGCCATGTATTTATCCTTTTCTCAACTTTTCGATACGGTCACGCAGATAGGCGGCGTGCTCGAATTCCAGTATTTTGGCCGCCTGCTTCATTTCTGCAGTCAGCTTTACAATCAGGGCCTCCCGCTCCTTCTTGCTCATGCGGGAAACCGGCTTTTCTTTATCATCCCTGGCGCTGATTTCAATGATATCGCGCACCTCTTTGACAATGGTTTTGGGCACAATGCCGTGAATCTCATTGTAGCGAATCTGTTTATCCCTGCGGCGCTGTGTTTCGGTGATGGCCTTTTCCATGGAGGGAGTAACGGAATCGGCATACATAATCACCTCGCCCCCGGCGTTGCGGGCGGCACGGCCGATGGTCTGAATCAGCGAGGTTTCGGAGCGCAGGAAGCCCTCCTTATCCGCATCCAGTATCAGCACAAGGGAAACCTCGGGAATATCCAATCCCTCGCGCAGCAGGTTGATGCCCACCAGCACATCGAATTCGCCCAAACGCAAATCACGGATGATTTCCATGCGCTCCATGGTATCCACATCGTGGTGCATATAGCGCACCTTGATATTCAGGTTGTCGAGGTAATCCGTCAGGTCCTCCGCCATCTTTTTGGTGAGGGTGGTAACCAGCACCCGTTCTTTTTTGGCCACACGGCTGTTGATTTCGCTCACCAGGTCGTCAATCTGCCCGTCGGTGGGTCGCACGGAAATAAGGGGGTCAAGCAGGCCGGTGGGGCGAATCAGCTGCTCCGCCGTCTGCACACTCATTTCATTCTCAAGAGGGCCGGGGGTGGCGCTTACAAAAATCTTCTGCCCCACACGCTCATAAAATTCGTCAAAGGTCAGGGGTCTGTTATCATAGGCGGAGGGCAGACGGAAGCCGAATTCCACCAGACTGTCCTTGCGGGAACGGTCACCGCCGTGCATGCCTCTCACCTGAGGCAGTGTCACATGGCTTTCGTCCACAAACAGCAGAAAATCATCGGGAAAATAATTGAGCAGCGTAAAGGGCGCGGAGCCCTCGGGGCGGCCGCTCATAACACGGGAGTAGTTCTCAATCCCCTTGCAGAAGCCCGTTTCCCGCAGCATTTCAATATCGTATTGGGTGCGCTGACGGATGCGCTCCGCCTCCAGCAGTTTGCCCTCGCTTTCAAAGAATTTGACCCGCTCCTCCATCTCCTCATAGATGGCGGTAAGGGATTTTTCCATTTTCTCCGGCGACACCACATAGTGGGAGGCGGGGTAAATGGCAACGTGGTTGAGCACCGCTTTCACCTGCCCCGTCAGGGCATTGATTTCGCTGATGCGCTCGATTTCATCCCCGAAGAATTCAATGCGAACGGCATTTTCGTTGGAATAGACGGGGAACACCTCCACCACATCGCCCCGCACGCGGAACTTGTTGCGCACAAAGCTGATGTCGTTGCGCTCATACTGAATCTCAACCAGTTTTTCTATCAGCTCATCCCTGCTTTTCTCCATGCCGGGGCGCAGGGAAATCACCATGCTGCGATAATCAATGGGGTCGCCCAATGTATAGATACAGCTGACGCTGGCCACGATAATCACATCCCGCCGCTCCGACAGCGCGGAGGTGGCGGAGTGACGCAGCTTATCTATCTCATCGTTAATGGCGGAATCCTTCTCGATATAGGTATCGGTGGTGGCGATATAGGCCTCCGGCTGGTAGTAATCGTAGTATGATACGAAATATTCCACGGCATTTTCGGGAAAGAATTCACGGAATTCGCTGCAAAGCTGAGCCGCCAGCGTTTTGTTGTGAGCCAAAACCAGTGTGGGCCGGTTCACCTGAGCAATCACATTGGCCATGGTAAAGGTTTTGCCGCTGCCCGTAACGCCGAGAAGCGTTTGCTCGCGGTAGCCCTTGTTGAGGCCGTCAACCAGTTTTGCAATGGCCTCCGGCTGGTCACCGGTGGGCTGATAGGGTGCGTGTAAAATAAATCTGTCCATATGCAATCATCGAAAAATAGCGGCAAATTTTGCCGTATGCGCCATGGAGAGAAGGTCATCATCGCTCACAATGATGTGGTCCTCCACCCGAACGCCGACTCCTTTGAATAATTCTGTAAGCTGCGATGTCATCAAAATATCCTCCTGGGAGGGAGCCGCCACAAAGCCGGGATGATTGTGGCAGATAATCACGGACGCGGCACGGCTGCAAAGCACAAAGCTCATCAGCTCCCGGTTATCCACGCTCACTCTGCTTGTTGTGCCCTCAAGCATGCGATGATTCACCAGTTTGCCCGTGCCGTCAAAACAAAGCAGGGCAAAATGCTCCGATTTCAGCCCGGAAAAGAGGGAAAGAATCAAGCCCTTTACACTGTCGCCATCCTCTAAATTCACTTTACCGATTTCCATTTTTTCACGGTAAATGCGGTCATTAAGCCGCTGCAGCATGGTCAGGAACACGGCTGTATTTTCACCGACCCCTTCCACCGACATCAGCTCCTCCGGCTTGGCGGAGAACACACCGTTGAGGGAACCAAAGACAGAAATCAGCCGATGAGCCAACTCGTTGGTATCCTTGCGGGGAATGCAGTAGAAAAGCAGCAGCTCCAGCACATTGTGCTCGGGCAGCCTGTCAATTCCCTCGGCAAAATAACGCTCACGCATCCGTTTGCGATGTTCCTCGTGCACGCATTCGTCCTCCTTTTTTTGTTCCCCGGGCCCGGCGGCAAAACAGGGTACACTTCCCAAAATATCACATCTGATTATACTACTGTATTTTAAAAAATAAAAGCCCTTTTTCCGGGAAAAGTCGATGCGCCTGCAGATTACGGAAAGACCCGCCGGGTCGTTTTTCTGCCATTTTCATATTGCGCCGGTTTTTGCGCACACTAATACAAAAAAACAGAACCGAGGAAAATGTTGATGAAACAGCTGATTGCCGTACTGGCGGCATTTTCACTTCTCTCGCTGTGCGCCTGCACACGAATGGCCGAAAGCAATGTAGAACAGCAAACCGATGTTATGGGCCCAGTTACCGCTGTTCATTCCGCACCGAAGCCCCAAAC
>JAZRWZ010000185.1:0-18668 GCA_045599985.1 Acutalibacteraceae bacterium
GGTGGCCTGCTGCGATATTAACGAAGAAAAAGCCATCAGCTTTTCAAAGGAATACAACATTCCTCACTATTACACCGATTGCGTTGAGATGTTCAAAAATGAGCAGATTGACATTGTGAGCGTTTGCACATGGAACAGCGCCCACGCCCCCTGCACCATTGCCGCACTGGAGGCAAACTGCCATGTTATCTGCGAAAAGCCCATGGCCATGAACACCAAGGAAGCCCTTGCCATGAAAGCGGCTGCCGACAAATCAGGCAAGCTGCTGATGGTCGGCTTTGTGCGCCGTCAGGGCAACGATGCTGCCGCGGCCATTGACTTTATTGAAAAAGGATACCTCGGCAATGTTTACTACGCCAAGGCCTCATACCTGCGCCGCTGCGGCTTCCCCGGCGGCTGGTTCGGTGACAAATCCCGCTCCGGCGGCGGCCCTCTGATTGATTTGGGCGTTCATGTAATTGATTTGTCCCGTTACATCATGGGCAATCCCAAGCCCGTTACCGTATTCGGTGCCACCTTTGATAAAATCGGCGCCCGCTCCCACATTCAAACCACGGCATGGAAATCCGAAACCAAGGTGGACGAGCCCATCTTCACCGTAGAAGACCTGGCAACGGCCATGATTCGGTTTGACAACGGCGCCGTTCTGCACGTGGAAGCAAGCTTTAACCTCAACATAAAGAGCGGCACGGGAGATATCGAATTCTTCGGCGACAAGGCCGGCCTTTCCCTGACCCCCTTTGAGCTGCATACCGAGTGCAACAACCGCCTTGCCGACATTGCCGTTCACGGCGACAACGGCTTTGACTTCGGCCGCGATTTCAAGCGTGAAATCAAGAATTTTGTGGATGCCGTTGAGGGCAAAGCGAAATGCCTGGCCACCGCAGATGACGGTGTTGAACTTATGCGCATCCTTGACGCTGTTTACGAATCCGCCGCCACGGGCAAATCCGTTGATATCGTGAGAGAATAAGGTGACAAAAATGAAATCCTCATCCGTTATTAAAAAACTTGACAAACCCGTTCTTACCCGCAGCGATATTCCCTACAATGCCTCCCTGATTTTCAATGCCGGTGTATGCAAATGGAACGGGCAGTATGTTATGGCTTTTCGCAACGATTACGGCGACCATGAAGCGCATAAGCTTACCGGCACCAACATCGGCCTTGCTTTCAGCGACGACGGGATTCACTGGGAGCCGCAGCCGGAGCCCTGGTTTTATATGAAAACAGAAGAAATCGGCCGTGTGTATGACCCGCGTTTGACGGTTCTTGACGGCGAGGTATACATCTGCTTTGCCATGGATACCAAGCACGGCCTGCGGGGCGGCATTGGCAAAATCCATGACTTTAAGAATATTGAAATTCTCAGCCTTTCTGTTCCCGATAACCGCAACATGGTGCTGTTCCCCGAAAAAATCAACGGGAATTTTGTTCGGTTGGAACGCCCCATGCCCGTTTACAGCCGGGGCGGAAAAGATAAATTCGACATCTGGCTGAGCGAATCCCCCGACCTTGTGTTCTGGGGCAACAGCAAGCTTGTGCTGGGCACGGAGCAGATTCCCTACTGCAACGACAAAATAGGCCCTGCCGCTCCTCCCGTTAAAACAGAAAAAGGCTGGCTCACCACCTTCCATTCCGTAACCCTTGACCCCAACCGTGGCAAGAACGGTTGGGAAGCCAGATGGCAAAAGGAATATGTTGCCGGCATTATGCTGCTTGATTTGGAAGACCCCTCCAAGGTGCTCGGATTCTCGAAAGAGCCGCTGCTGGTTTGCGACAAAGATTTTGAAGAGGAAGACGGCTTCCGTAAAAGCGTAATCTTCCCCGGCGGTATGCTGCTGGAGGATAACGGCGAAGTGAAGATTTACTACGGCGCCTCCGATACCGTTGAATGCCTTGCCACAGCCAATGTAAATGATTTGATTGACCTTTGCCTGAAATAAAATAACGGCATAGCCGCTCTCTGCTTCCGGGAACGGCTATGCCATGATTTGACGCATTTTTTTCGTAAAAAAACGTGCTGAAAAGTTTTGAAAAAAAGGCTTGACTTTTGCAAACTGCTGCGATATAATAACAACCGTTCCGTGCGAGAGTGGCGGAATCGGCAGACGCGCACGTTTGAGGGGCGTGTGTCTAGCGACGTACGGGTTCAAGTCCCGTCTCTCGCACCATGCAAAAATCCGAGCCTTTTGGGTTCGGATTTTTTTGTACCCTTTTTTCCGAATTTACCGCTTTTTCAGGCTTATTTTACTTGTTTTGAGGAGAAAGCATATGAAGGCAAAATGGATATGGTTCCCCGGTGATTTTGAATTATACCATCACCTGCTGCTCTCTTGCCGCCGTCAGGAGCACGGCTGCGACTACCCCTGCATGTGGCATCTGAGCGCACCCGAAAAAAGCGTTTGTTTTACCAAAAAAGTTAACCTGCCCTGCGATACGGTTATGCGTGCGGTCACCCATTCCCGTGGCATGGTGCGTGCGGCAGGAAAATTGTGGCCGGTCAATGAGGATATTCCTCTGCCCCAAGGTGAACACACGGTTGTGGTTGAGTTATACGATATTGAAAAGTTCCCCGCTCTCTATGTGGAGAACCCTTTGCTTGCCACAAATGAATCCTGGCAGGCGGATGCCCGGGATACCGTATTTTACCCCGCCTGCTGTGAGCCCGCCTTTACCGAGCCTGAGGATGACCCCGCCTTGTTCCCTTTCCTTTATAAACCTCTCGCACCTACAGCCACAGAAAAAATTAACGGCGGCGTACTATATGATTTCGGGAAAGAAACCTTCGGCCCCGTTACCGTAACAGCCGATGATTTATGCGGCATTTCTCTCACCTATGGAGAAAGCAGGCAGGAGGCACTGGATTATACTAACGCCATTGTGAGAGAAACGCTGAAATCGGACGATGACCCTTGCCGACCCGCAAGAGCCTTCCGATTCATATTTGTGAAAGCTCCCCGCGATGTTCAGATTAAGGCGGAGTACGAATATCTTCCTCTTGAGGACAAAGCAAGCTTTACCTGCAATGAACCTCTGATAAAAGATATCTGGGACACCTGTGCATACACCTTCCATCTGAATTCCCGTGAATTCTATCTGGACGGCATCAAGCGTGACCGCTGGGTATGGTCGGGTGATGCCTACCAGTCCTTCATGATTAATCGCTGCCTGTATGACGATGACGGAATTACGGAAAGAACCATAACCGCATTGCTGGGAAAGCCGCCCTACAAATGCCATATCAACACCATCAATGACTATTCCGCATACCTGATTATGGCGGTTTGGGAGCATTACTTCCACAGCGGAAATCTTGCTTTTCTGAAGCGGATTTATCCCAATGTGAAGGAGCTTTTCAACTTCATTGTAAACCGACTCGACGAAAACGGCTTTGTTGCCCGCCGCAGCGGGGACTGGATTTTTGTGGACTGGGGCGACCTTGATAAAGAGGGGCCCATCTGCTTTGAACAGATTCTGCTTTGGAAAGTGTACGGCATTATGGCAAAGCTGGCCGGTGTTATGGGCGAAGAAGATATTTATTCGGCATTTGCCGAGGCCCTGAAAGCAAAAATCAACAAAACCTATTGGCTCCCCGAAAAAGGCGCTTTCATTGACAGCTTTGTTTCCGGCAAAAACTATGTTACACGCCAAACTAACGTTATGGCGGTGCTGACGGGCTTTGTTGATGAAACACAAAAGCAGAGCATCATTTGCAATGTGCTTCAAAACGATTCCCTTCCTGCCATTCGTACACCGTATTTCAAGCTTTACGAGCTGATGGCCCTTTGCCTATGCGGCAAAATCGAGGAGGCACAGCGCTACATAACCGATTACTGGGGCAAGATGTTATCCCTTGGCGCCACCACCGTTTGGGAGGAATTTGACCCCACCAAGAGCGGGGACGAGCACCTTGCCATGTACGGCAGTGCATTCGGCAAATCTCTTTGCCATGCCTGGGGCAGCGGCCCCATACTGCTGCTCACCGCCTACTGTGCGGGCATCTCCTCCGATGCACTGGCAGAAAATTCCTTCACCGTAAAACCGAACCCCGGCCTGTATACGGAATTCACCGCAACCGCACCCGTAAAAGGCGGAACGGTGAGCGTTGAATACCGCGGCGGTACTATTACCGTAACCGCCGACGCCCCGGGAGGAAAGCTGATTTGCGGCGGCAAGACCTATGAAATAGAACCCGGAAAACCCTTATCCGTAAAATATACCCAAAACGGCCTTGACTGATTGCTGTTAAAAAGGTATCATCGAAACATAAAATAAAGAAAGGAAGATAGTATGAGCAAGTTCAAAAAATGTATTGCCCTGCTTCTTTGCGCATCTCTTCTGTTCTCCGCATTTTCCGTTGCTTCCTCCGCAAGCCTCACCTCATCCCTCACGGGTTCCAGAGAGTCCCGTGTGGAACTGGGCAACACCATTGACAAAATCATTCAGGCCGTTATCAAGGGCGTTTGCAAAATTTATCCCAAGCCCCGCTCCTGGAAATCCATTGACAAATATACCGGCGAGAATGTATATGACGAAGAAGACGGCCGCGCCGATTTTCTGACAGAGCCCGCCGATAACGCCCAATGGAAGCTTGGCTATGCCTCCGGCAGCATTATCCCCGAGGATTTTGAACCCGGCAAATACTACCTTGGCCGTCAGCTCAACGTGACCTCCTCCGGCGAATCGGCCAAAGCCAAAGGCGTGCTGGACGACCAGCGTGTGCGCGTTATCTGCATGGATGACAACAGCGGCGAAGGTGCCGTGGTTATGGCTGTGATTGACGGCCTTGGCGTAACCTCCAACACCATTCGCAAAATCCGTGCCGCCTGCAGCGATTACACCGAAAGCGGCAAAATCGCTGCCATCAATATCTCCGCCACCCACTGCCACAGTGCACTGGATACGCAGGGCGTTTCCACCTCTCTGCTGTATGTAATGGCCGCCAATGTATTCCTCAATCTTTTCGGAAAAGAGAAGGCCGCCGTGGATAATGACCCCTTCATTGATAATCTGATTGCCGTTGCCACCGCTAAAATCAAAGAAGCCTATGACAACATGGAGCCCGGCAAGCTGTATTACGATGTGGCCGACACCTCCTCCCTTTACATTGACAAGCGCGAATACATCGATCAGGACAATCTGCCCGATGCCGGTATTCTTCGCTTTGAGCCCGAAAACCCCGAATCCAAAGGCACCTACCTTGTGAACTTCACCAGTCACCCCACTATTGTCAGCGCAAAAGCCGGCATGGCCAGCAGCGACTATGTGTACTACATGGATTACATGTTCCAGAAGGCCGGTTACAACATGCTTATGCAGCAGGGCGCTGTGGGTCAGGTCTCCGGCAAGGGCGTGCAGATTGATAATCCGCAGCAGTACACCGTTGCCACCACCGAACTGAAAACCGCAGAAAAAGACGGTGAAGCATCATTCAATAAATCCGATGTAATCGCCGCCGATATCTTTGGCGAAATCGTTGCCAAAACCATTCTGGATGCCAAAGACGACAGCCACGCAGAAGAGGAGCTTCCTCCCGTTCTTAACGCCAAATACACCTACACCGAGTTCACCACCACCAACTACACCCTTTACCTCGCCTGCGTTGTTCGTCTGGTGGATAACGAGGTTTACACCACCGGCAGAGGATTTGACGATGTGGTGCTTCCCTCCGAAATCGGTTATGTTGAAGTGGGCGGCAGAGTGGGATTCGGCCTGTTCCCCTGCGAGTTTTATCCCGAGGTTTTCCACGGAAAAGACATTGTAACCAACGATTTGGAGAACTACTCATGGGACGGCTCCGAGTGGACCATCAAATCCGGCCATGACATGGTGCCTCAAAACATTGATATGTACGCAGTGTGCTTTGCCAACGACTATGTGGGTTATGTTGTGCCCGACAACTTCTACTCCGGCTGGGGCCACTGGGCCCTGAAGGGCAGCGATTGCGCCAACTATGCCTACGACCCCGATGCCTCCATTTTCGATTACATCTTCCGCGGCACGGCCGACCAGCTTTTATCCGCAGGCAAGCATATGGCATCCCAAATCATGACAGGCTTTGAAAACCTGACAAAGCAGATTTACGGCGCATAATTAACGCAGCATTCACAGCCCGGTGCCGACCACCGGGCTGTTTTAACAATCATATTACGGAGGATTACCATGAAAGAAGTCCATTTGATTTGTAACGCACACCTTGACCCCATCTGGCAATGGGAGTGGGAGGAGGGCGCAGCAGCCGCCATATCCACATTCCAGTCAGCCGCCGACCTGGCAGATAAATTCGATTACATCTTCTGCCACAATGAGGTTACTTTGTACCGTTACATTGAAGAATATGCCCCCACTCTGTTTGCCAAAATCAAGGAACTGATTCGGGAAGGCAAATGGCACATTGCAGGCGGATGGTACCTGCAGCCCGATTGCAACATGCCCACGGGCGAAAGCTTTGTGCGCCAGATTCAGGTAGGCAAGCAGTATTTCACCGAAAAATTCGGCACCGCCCCCTCCACTGCTCTTAACTACGACTCCTTCGGCCACACAAAAGGGCTTGTTCAGATTCTGAGCAAATGCGGGCAGGACAGTTATATTTTCTGCCGCCCCGGCAACGACCCCATCCCCGCCCGCCAATTCATTTGGGACGGCTTTGCGGGCACATTCGTAAAAGCCAATGCGGCGGTTTCTTTCTACAACACCACCCTTGGAAAAGCCGCGCAGAATATCCGCAACAAAATCAACTCACAGGAGGAGGACAACATCTGCGTGCTTTGGGGTGTAGGCAACCACGGCGGCGGCCCCAGCGCCAAGGATCTTGGCGACATTGCCGAAATGATGAAGGAAGCACCCGAACACATCCGTCACTCCACCCCCGAGGCATTTTTCAAGGGGATAAACCCCACCGTTCATCACAGCACCTCTTTGCGCACGGTTATGCCCGGCTGCTATACCTCCGAAGCCATGATGAAGCAGAAACATGCCGAGCTGGAAAACACCCTTTTCTATACCGAAAAGCTCTGCTCCGTTGCCGCCATGCAGGGGCTGATTGAATACCCCGAAGCGGAATTGCTGGATGCGACCCGTGACTTGCTGACCATAGAGTTCCACGATGTGCTTTGCGGCTGCACCGTAAAAGCAGGCGAGGAAAACGGTGTAATGATGGCAGACCACGCTTTACTGATTCTGAACCGTCTGCGCGCCCGTGCCTTTTTTGCCCTTGCCGCCTCCCAAAAGAAAGCCGGCGAAGGCGAATTCCCCATTCTGGTGTTCAATCCTCACCCCTACCAGTGGGAAACGGAAATCACCTGCGAATTCATGCTGGCGGACCAGAACCGGGAAAAGATGCTGCAATCCTCATTCACCCTTCTGGATGAAAACAGCAATCGCATCCCCCTGCAGGTAATCAAGGAAGAAAGCAACCTGAACCTTGACTGGCGCAAGCGCATTATCTTCCGTGCCAAGCTTCATCCCCTTGCCCTCACCCGTTTTTCCCTTTATGTGGATTACATCACGAAGGATAACACCAACCTGTTCCTGCGCCGCTTCCCCGCTGTTTCACAGAATATTGTGTTTGATAACGGCCGTAAATATGTGGAAATCGACTGCAAAACCGGTCTGCTCAAATCCTTCAAAATCAACGGTAAGGAATATGTTCAGCCCGGCGCTCTGCTTCCCCTTGCCCTCAAGGATAACGAGGACCCCTGGGCCATGCAGGATTTCCAGTTAAAGGGTCTGGGCACCGATGCGGAGCCCTTCCGCCTGATGGCAAAGCCCGACGGCCCCTTTGCCGGGATGGATTCCATTCAAATCACAGAGGACGGCGACATCTGCCAAAAAGCAGAATGCTTTATGAAACAGGGCAACACCAAGCTGCGCATGGAATATGTCATCTATAAAAACCGCGACGAGATTGATGTGAACCTGGATGTTTACCCCGGAGATGTGAACCGTATTTATAAGCTTTCTCTGCCCTGCGACAAAGCATTAACAGAAAACGGCACCTTCATCGGTCAGACGGCATACGGCGCAGAGCCTCTTTATGAGGACGGGCGCGAATGTGTTGCCCAGCGCTACATTGCCGTGAAGAATCACGACGGTGATTGCCTTGCGCTGATGAACCGGGGCACCTACGGCAGTTCCTACCAAAACGGCGAAATCCGTCAATCCCTGATTCGCACAGCCTCCTACTGCTCCCACCCCATTGACGATAAAGAGCTTGTACCCACCGACCGCTATGTGAAGAAAATCGACATGGGCGAACGCCGCTTCCGCTTCCGTCTGGCACCCTGCAGGGAAGAGGAGTTGGAACGCATCGCAGCCGAATTCAATGCCGAGCCCTATGCTCTCAACGCCTTCCCCGTTAACAGCGGCGCAGCGCCCGCTCCTCTTGATATTGCCATCTCCGACAACGCCGTTACCTTAAGCGTTATGAAAAAAGAGGACGGCAGCAAGCGTTACCTCTTCCGCCTGTTCAACGGCACGGAGGAAAACCGCCTTTGTACCTTCGGCGTAAACGGAGCCTCCCTTTCCCTCTCCTTCCTGCCCTATGAGGTGAAAACCGTAAGCCTTGACGGTAATACCTTGAAGGAAGAAGCACAGCTGCTGATTTAACCTATCCCTTAACTGCAAAAACCGCTCACGGAAATAACCCGATGAGCGGTTTTCATCATTTATTAAAAAAAGCATCAAACTGAAATGTGTTATTTGCAAATAATATCATAAAACAGTTTTGACAAGTTTTCATCCAAAAAGCCGTGAGTACGCACATTATCGGTAATCATTGCCATGTCCGCAGAATTTCCGCTGTACTCAAAATCAAACAGATAATCCCCGATTTTGAATTGAACGGTGCCCTTGGGATTCCAACTGTAAGAATCAAAGCAGAACCCGCTGAACGAATCCCCGTCCGGGGAGGAAAGCACGGAAATGATAAAAGCGGAATCCGTTTTTGAAAGTTTGCGGTATTCCTTATCTCTTCCCCGTACCATAACCTCAACAGTATCATCTGCGTTTAAAACAACATCGCGTTTGGCGTTTTTATCCAGAAAATCCGTCATTTTTCGCCATTCAAGTGAATCAATATCAACCCGTTCGGAGCCTCCTTCCAGGTTTTTAACCGATTGGGAGTACTCTTCTTCGGTAATATTCTTGATTCCGTCGGCCGTTATCTCGGTGTAGGAGGATTCATCATCCGGCCAATATTGGAAACTGCAGACATTGGTTAAGGAATCACCGTTCCAGTTATAGTAGGAATAGTGAATATCCCCGTCACATGAAGGCCCGCCGGACCTTACCAAACCGTTTTTGAAGATGACCGGTGCCTCGGATTCGGTCTCGGCAAAAAAGCCGAAGAAATCCTGACGAACAATCTTTTGCTCGCTGACGGTGTATATATGCTGAATAATCTTTTCCTCGCGGCCCGTTAATTCCAAGCCATCCTCACCAAGCAGCAATTCCGTTACACCGTTTGCATCAATATCATAATAAGCATAAAGCTTTTCATCATTATTGCTTGTTTCAAACCATCCGGCCTCGGGTCCGTCACCAAAATCTCCGTCATTGATGGCTTTTTTGATAAACGACTCATACAAAACGGTCTCTTCGGAGTCGGAAACCGAAATAATATCGGCGGATGAACTTTCAATATTTGAAGTACTGTTATCGGCAGGAGCGCCATTTTTACATGATGCGAACAGGAGAAGGAAACTGAGGACAAGCCCCCATATGGCAATTCTGGAGAAAACAGATTTCATGATTATCTTCCTTTCACAGTGTATTTTACATCTGGCAGTCTTGATTTTACAAAACAAATTTTGCCGAAAAATGAACTGAAGAAAAACAACCCGTGAACCGTCACGGGTTGTTTTTCATATCACTGTCTGATTCAAAATACATATCACGGAATTCGTCATTCAGAATCATTTTTTTCACAAGGTAGATAGCCTTATCCACATTGCTGCAGCTGCGCAGAAGCAGAATCATCCGCTTTTCGTCATCCGACAAAACGCCCAAATCCACATCGTCATAAAAACCGGGAGCGTGAAGAACGGTTTTGGAGCTGATGCTTTTTGAAGGCGTACCGCTGACCAACTCATCCAGACTCATGCCGTAGAGCCGGGCAATCTTCACAAGGGAGTCCACATCCGGCGCGTGTTTGGTTTCGTATTTTGTGTAGGTAGTGCGGTGAATATTCAGATAATTTGCTATCTCATCCTGCGTAAATCCCCGCTGCATCCGCAGCAGTTTTAACCGTTCACTGATGGGAATCACCGTGCCACCTCCTTCTATAATCTGTTGAAATTATACCTCTTGCGACATTTTTCAACAATACAGGTGACATAATGTCACATTATCCGATGTGATTTTACTTCAGAATATCATCCAGTTCTTTCTTCAGTGCAGCAATCAGACGGTCATCGGTATCGGGGTCGTTCACAATGTTCTCCTTCATCAGTTTCACCTGTTCGGAAGCCGTCTGCAGGCAGATTGCTTTGTTTTCGGGCAAATTGCCATCGGCAAGCAACCGGTCGGCTCTCTCCAGCATTTCATTCACGCCGCTCAGGTCTCTTTTTTTGTTGAACTGCGGGTAACAATCCCGAACGGTGTTCACTTTGCCCAAAGCAATATCCCCCGCCAGCCGCAAAGCGGTATTGTTGGTGCCCAGTTCATGCTGCTGCCCTTCAAAATACCAGGCCGATTCGGGGAACCAGCAGGTGGAGGCATCAATGCTTTTTTCGGGAGAAAGGAAGTCGCTTTGATAATCAACCGGGAAGGTCTCGCCCTTTTTCACAAAGGAGGTGCCGGGCGCGGTGGAAGAAATCTGAATCACGGAATCGGAATTCGTTGTGCGTGCGGAGGAAATCAGGCTCAAGAAATCAAAGTCCCTGCCCTGCTCACCGAAATCCATGTTATAACCGCTGATGAAATAAACGCCCTTGTCCTCGCCTTTAAGAAAGCTCTCCATATTCCGGCGCAGGTTGATTTGGGCATGGTGGTATTTTTCCGCTCTCTTTTTCACCTTTGCCAGATGGGGATTCCGTTTGAGGCGTTCATAGCTGAATAATCCGGGAGCAAGCTCATTGTACCGCTCGCAGGGAATCAGCGCCATAAAGCAGGTGGAGCGAAGCAGAAGGGATTCAAATACAGAATTCAGCGCAATGCCTGCCAGATGCTTTGCTTTTTCGGGATTGATATGCTTCAGTTTACTGTAAGTATCTTTTCCCACAAACGCGGCAAGACGGGTATCAAAATCGGGGGCTAATTTGAGGGCGAGCAAATCGGCAAGGGCATCGCTGCCGTTCCATGCGCCCACAATGCTGATGATTTTGCTCACCAAATCATCACCCACGGCACCGTTTTCGTCATAATACAAATCCAGGTAGGCGGTAACCACCGTGGCCCCCATGCTCATGGGAATAAGAATTACCTTATCCGCCCCGGTTTTTTCGCGTTGGTCTGCGATAACGCCCCGAATCATTTCGCGCAGATTTCTGGCATTATCATAGATGTCGAAGAACGGGGAATAATTGAAGCAATACAGATTCTCCTCCCCGATTTCGTCTGCCAGCTCCTGACAGGGAATATCCCGATACAGACGGGAAAGAAGGGAATCGTTTGTGCCTTCATTCAGGGCTCCGTCGTGAAACTCGGTGTTGCGCAGCACATCAAAGGAACGGGCGCCGTATATTCTCACATCCACATCACCGGGCAAATGCCCATCAGCATCGGTAATGCAGGCATAAAACAACTTATCGAAAATTCGGTTGAATTCTTTGTTATCGGGGTAACCGAACCCGGTGAGCAAGCCGAAAGCGGACTTGGCAGCCACCTGAACAAGGCGGCAGTATTCGTTCGCTCCGAATTCATGAAAAAGCACCTCACCGGAGCGGGGAAAAAGATTCCAGCGTTCCCCGGTGCTGCCCTTCATGGTAGTCCATGTCTGCCCGATACCCGTAACAAACACAAGAGGATATTTCGGTTTTACGGAATTCTCTGATTTTTTCATTATTATCACCTTCCGCATCATAGTAGCAAAATTAAGGCTAAAAATCAACCCGGCCGGACAAAGTCCGACCGGGCGAAAATCAACAACTTATTCCCGAAGTGTTAAATTAAAGAATGCCGACCAGGAAATTCTTTACGATTTCAACGATACCGGCGGCCTCAAACTCCTTGAGATAATTGAGAAGGCTGATTACGAAATTGAGAATAGCTTCCATGATATAATCCTCCGTTTTTTATTTTGCAGCTATGCACCTTTTGTGCCTTGCTGCGCTTTTAATGTAACACAACATTTCTGTAAAATCAATAGACAGGAGGCTCAAAACGGTTAACTTAATGAATTATTAAGAAACACAGCCGTTTTAAATTCCCGATCGGAAAAAGCCGTTAAATTTACAGCAGTATGGTATAGATTTTACTCCACCGATATGATATAATAACAAAAACCAAAAGGAGGGATGGTATGGCATCCGAAATGCTCAACCGCATACTGGAAGCGGAAAAAGCGGATACACAAGCCCTGGAGGAAGCCGTGCAGAAAGCGGAAAAGATTAAAGCCGATGCCCGCATTGATGCTGATAAAAAGGCTGCGGAGAAACTGGCCGGTGCCCGCTCCGCTGCAGAGTTAATTATCGAAAAGGCAAAAGAAGAAGCCCTGCAGAAGGAACAGGATGCGCTTCGCCGTGCCCAAGCGGATGCAGAGGAGCAGTTCCGCAAAGCCATGGAGAAAAAGGAAGAAGCAATAAACGCTTTGATGCAGATAATTGTCGGTTAAATCCGATATTCCATATTACTGAAAAAGGAGGTGATTGTCGTGGCAAAGCTGAAAATGAATAAAATCGAAATCATTGCTCCCCTACAACAAATCAAGGACATTGTGGATTTGCTGCAGCGGCGCGGTGTTGTGGAGATTGTAAAAACCGATGAGGACTCATTGCAGCATATTTCAACCGAAAAAAGTGTTTCACGCTATGAAAAATATCTTGCGGTCGTATCTGCCGCTCTGGCAGAAGTCGAAAAGCGAAACCCCGAAAAAAAGAGTTTAGCCGAAACCTTTGTGCCGAAAAAGACGGAGCTGAGCCTGTCCGAATACCTGAAACGCTCCGACCTGGCAGACGAAACGCTGAATATATGCTACGACATCAACAATGCCTCTAAAGAGATTGCAGAGGCAACCGCTTCGGCGGCACGGTACCGGGCCATGATGGACAGCCTGAAGCCGTGGTTAAACCTTGACCTGCCCATGAAATTCACCGGCACACGCACCACGGCGGCATTCATCGGCACTCTGCCCAAAGAATACACCGCCGAGAGTCTGAAAGACGCGCTGCTTCCCGCTTTGGGAGAAACGGACGAAATCGAATGCGAGGTTATTTACTCGGCCAAGGGCAAAACCAATGCCATGGTGATTTGCCACGCCGAAAACAAGCAGACCGTGTTCGCAGCATTAAGGGAACTGGGCTTTGCCTACCCCGGTGACCCCACAAAGCACCCGCCTTCCGTTCGGTATGAAAGATATCAAAAACAGGTGGAAGAAGCGGAAAACACCGTTCGCGAATGCAATGCGAAGCTTGACAAACTTTCGGAAAAACGGGATGATATCCGTTTTACGGCGGATTACCTTACCGTGTGCAAAGAAAAATACGCTTGCCTGAGCACCCTTTCCGTTACGGATTCCGTATTTGTGCTGACCGGCTTCATTGCCGAAAAAAGCACCGAAAAACTGGTGCGGGAATTGGAAAAGTCCTTTGATGTGGCCGTAAGCATCACGGAGCCCGGGGAGGATGAAGATGTGCCCGTGCAGCTCGAAAACAACGGCTTTTCCGGTGCGGTGGAAAGCATAACCAAAATGTATTCCATGCCCGGCAAGGATGATATTGACCCCAACCCCGTCATGGCATTTTTCTATTATGCTTTATTCGGCATCATGCTCTCCGATGCGGGCTACGGCTTACTGATGGTGATAGGTACCCTGTTTGCCAAGCTGAAATTCAAGCCGCAGGGCAATTTCAAAAAGACGGTGGATATGTATTTCTACTGCGGCATTGCCACCGTGTTCTGGGGTGCACTGTTCGGCAGCTGGTTCGGTGATATCGTCAATGTTGTGGCCCTGCAGTTCTTCAATAAGGATATCGGCAGCATCGCCCTGTGGTTTGAACCCGTCAGCGACCCGATGAAGCTGATGCTGTACTCCTTCCTGTTCGGCATCATTCATCTGTTTGTGGGTCTCGGCGCCAGTTTTTATAACATGTGGCGCCACGGGAACAAGCTGGGCGCCATTTGCGACGTGATTCCCGTTTATCTCTTTATTGCCGGATTGGCACCGCTTGGCGCGGGAATCGTGATTAATGTGCCCCCCACCCTTTCCGCCATCGGCAAATATACGCTGCTGGCAGGAGCCATTCTGATTGTGGCAACAGCCGGGCGCAGCTCCAAAAACATCATCGGCAAGTTCGGACTTGGTCTGTACGGACTCTACAATGTGGCATCCGGCTGGCTCAGCGATATTCTTTCCTACTCCCGTCTGCTGGCTTTGGGCCTTTGCACGGGCGTTATTGCCCAGGTGGTCAACACCCTGGGAACCATCCCCGAAAACAAAGTAACCAAGCTTTGTTTGCTGATTCCCGTATTTCTGTTCGGTCACACGGTGAACATGGCCATCAACCTGATAGGCACCTATGTTCACACCAACCGCCTGCAATACGTGGAATTCTTTGCCAAGTTTTATGAGGGCGGAGGCCGCTCTTTTACCCCGTTAACAACCAATACAAAATACTTCAATATCAAGGAGGACTAAAAAATGACTTTAGGTGCAGTATTCGCAATTCTCGGCGGTGCAATTGCCGCAGCATTATCCGGTGTGGGCTCTGCTATCGGCGTGGGCCGTGTAGGTCAGGCAGCTGCAGGCGTGGTTACCGAGGACCCTTCCAAATTCGGTAAAGTACTGATTCTTGAAATTCTGCCCGGCACGCAGGGCCTCTACGGCTTCCTGATTGCTTTCCTTCTGTTTGTGCAGATGGGCATCATGGGCGGAAACCTGATTGAAATCTCCACCGCCAAAGGTCTTATGTATTTTGCAGCCTGCATGCCCATGGCAATCGGCGGCCTCGTTTCCGCATTGCATCAGGCCAAAACCGCCGCTGCCGGTGTGGCTATTGTTGCCAAGAGACCCGAAGAAAGCGGTAAAGCCATCATTTTTGCAGCCATGGTGGAAACCTACGCCGTGCTTGCTCTTTTGATTTCCATTCTTGCCATCTTCAACATCACCAACCTTAACATCTGATGAAAGGAAGACTTTCATGGACGGTTTAGAAAAAATCATTGCCAAAATACATGATGACGGTTTAAAGAACTGTCAGGCGGTTTTGGACAATGCCGCCAAAGAAGCAAAAGCCATTATGGATAATACGGCAGACAAAGCCGACGAACAGTGCAAAAGCATTGCTGCCGAGGCTGAGGCCAAGCGCGAAAAAATATTGGAATTATCCGCATCCAGGGCAGACCAGATTACCCGCCAAGCCGCACTTTCCGTGCGTGCAAAGGCCATCAATACCGTTATAGACGATGCTCTTGCAGCATTGGACGGGTTGGAATGCGAAAAATATTTTGATGTGCTTTTGACTCTGCTTCAAAAAAACCTGCAGCCCGGCGAATGTGTTCTGATGCTGAATCAGCGGGACCTTGCCCGTATGCCTGCCGGTTTTATACCGAAGGCCGTTGCCGCCGCCGAAAAAGCGGGAGCAAAACTGACGGCAGATGACAAAGCCGTTTCCGTTCCCAACGGCTTTATTCTGAAATACGGCGACATAGAAATCAACTGCTCCTTCCCCGCTATTACAGATGATATGCGTGACGAGCTGAAAGAAAAAGCCAATTCCATCCTTTTCAAAGAAGGTGAGTAACCTTGAATCCATCCGAATACGCCTATGCCGTTGGCCGCATTCGCGCCAACGAGCCTAACCTGCTTTCCAAACAGGATTATGAGCAGCTTATTACAGCCCCCGACAAGGAAGCCGTGATTCGGTTACTGACCGATAAAGGCTGGCCTTTGCCCGATAACGCCGGCGCAGAGGATGCGGAATCCGCCATGGATGAGGCGTGGCAGCTGATTCGTGAGTGCGCACCAAACGCTGATTTGCTCAATGCACTCATTGTCAAAAACGACTTTGCCAATCTGAAAGCAGCCATTAAAGCCGTGTTTTCCGATTTGGAACCATCCCAATATTTTTCCACTCCCTGCACGGTCGACCCCGCTTTGATTGCCCATGCCGTTACCAACCGGCAGTTTGATGAGCTGCCCGCATTTCTGCAGGCGCCCTGCCGCGAGGCTTATGAGGCCATTACCGAACAGCAAAGCGGACAGATGGCGGAGACGGTGATTGACAAAGCATCACTCAGTTATCGCACATCATTGGCCGCCAAGGCCGAAAGCCCGCTGCTCAACGATTTGACGGCATTGGAATGCGCCGTGGCCGATATTAAGATTGCCCTGCGCTGCATATTCACCGCAAAATCCGCCGAATTCATGCGCAGCGCTTTGTGTGCCACAAAATATTTCGATAATGAAGCGTTGATGGAAAACGCCGATTCTGTCGAAAAAATTGCAGCTTTTGTGGGCAAAACCGAATTGGCATTTTTATCCGATGCCATTCCCAAGGGATTCACCGCTGTGGAAAACGCATGTCAGGAGCACATTCTTCGCACGGTTGAAAAGGCCAAATGGGAAGTGTTCGGCCCCGACCCCCTGATTGCTTTCTGGATTTGCAGAGTGAATGAGGTGCGCAATGCCCGCATCATTCTTTCCGCCAAGGAGAACGATTTGGAGGTTAACGAAATACGAAGGAGAGTGAGGGGTACCGATGTATAAGATTGCCGCCATGGGCGATAAAGACAGCATCTACGGTTTCGCATCCCTCGGCCTTCATATTTTTCCCTTTGAGGACACTGCGGAGCCCGCCGAGGCCGCCCGCACGCTGAAAAGATTAGCCGAAAACGGGTACGCCGTTATCTATATCACCGAGTTTCTGGCCGAAAAAATACAGACAGAAATCAACAAGTATTCCGACCGCCCCCTGCCCGCCGTGGTACTGATTCCCGGTGTGCGCGGCAACACGGGGCTGGGCATGGCCAACGTGAGCCGCTCGGTAGAAAAGGCAGTAGGCTCCGATATACTTTCCGACTGAAAGGAAATGAAAAATGAGTACAGGAATTATTTCTAAAATATCCGGCCCTCTTGTGGTTGCCTCCGGCATGCGGGACGCCAATATGTTTGATGTGGTTCGCGTCAGTAATGCCCGCCTTATCGGTGAGATTATTGAGATGCACGGGGACAGAGCCTCCATTCAGGTTTATGAGGAAACCTCCGGCCTGGGCACGGGAGAGCCCGTGGAATCCACCAATGAGCCCTTAAGCGTTGAGCTTGGCCCCGGATTGATTGAGGGCATTTTTGACGGAATTCAGCGCCCCCTGACCGAAATCCGTGACCTTGTGGGCAACAACCTTACCCGCGGCATCGAGGTACCCGCTCTGAACAGAAACAAGGTGTGGCATTTCACCCCCACCGCCAAGCCCGGCGATACCGTGTGCGGCGGCGATGTGCTTGGTACCGTGCAGGAAACGGATATTGTTCTTCATAAAATCATGGTTCCTCCCACCGTGAAAGGAACCGTCAAAGCCATTGCAGAGGGCGACTATAAGGTGGACGAAACCGTAGGCACGATTGCCACCGAAAACGGTGATGTTCCCTTCACCCTCATGCAGAAATGGCCTGTTCGTAAGGGTAGACCTTACACCAAAAAGCTTTCACCCGACACGCCTCTTGTGACCGGCCAGCGTGTGGTAGACACTCTGTTCCCCATTGCCAAGGGCGGCGTGGCAGCCATTCCCGGTCCCTTCGGCTCCGGCAAAACCGTTACCCAGCATCAGCTTGCCAAGTGGGCAGAGGCAGACATTGTGGTTTACATCGGTTGCGGTGAACGCGGCAATGAGATGACGGATGTTCTTAACGAATTCCCCGAACTGATTGACCCCCACACCGGCAAATCCCTGATGGAACGCACCGTGCTGATTGCCAACACCTCCGACATGCCCGTGGCCGCCCGTGAGGCTTCCATTTATACAGGCATTACCATTGCCGAATATTTCCGTGACATGGGCTACTCCGTCGCCCTGATGGCAGACTCCACCTCCCGCTGGGCAGAGGCCCTGCGCGAAATGAGCGGACGCCTGGAGGAAATGCCCGGTGAGGAAGGCTACCCCGCATATCTTGGCAGCCGATTGGCACAGTTTTATGAAAGAGCCGGCAAGGTCATCTCCCTGGGCAGCGAGGGGCGTGAAGGCGCACTCTCCGTTATCGGTGCCGTGTCCCCTCCCGGCGGTGATATTTCCGAGCCCGTTTCTCAGGCAACCCTTCGTATCGTAAAAGTATTCTGGGGCCTTGATTCCGCCCTTGCTTACAAGCGTCACTTCCCCGCCATCAACTGGCTGACCAGTTATTCTCTGTACGCCGATTCCCTCGGCGAGTGGTTCAACAGCAAGGTTGACCCCCAATGGATGACCCTGCGCGGGCGTTTGATGGCCCTGCTCAGTGAGGAGGCCGCTCTGGACGAAATCGTGAAACTGGTTGGTATGGATGCCCTTTCCGCTCCCGACCGCCTCAAAATGGAAGC
>JAZRWZ010000186.1:0-24207 GCA_045599985.1 Acutalibacteraceae bacterium
ATGACCATGAGTGCGGCGGTGAGTGCAGCACCTGCGGAGGCTGCCACTGAATTTCGGGCTTATTTTCCGCCATGCGGCGTTGCTGCGGGTTCGGCATACTCACGGTATTGCCTCACCCTTGCGCCTTGCCTGACGAAAAAACGCACCGAAATTCCGAGACTCTTGTTTTCCGCCATGCGGCGTTGCTGCGGGTTCGGCATACTCACGGTATTGCCTCACCCTTACGCCTTGCCTGACGAAAAAACGCACCGAAATTCCGAGACTCTTATTTTCCGTCATGCGGCGTTGCTGCGGCTTGCCTGGCGAAAAAACGCTTTGAAGAATCCGGAATAAAGCTTCCTCTGTTCCCGCTTAACAACGGAACAAAAGCGATTTCCCCAGATGTCAAAACGGCAGGGAAGAATTACGCAGACAGTTCGCGGTGCGGCTTTTGCCGCACCGCGAAGAAAAACAGAAGTGATGAGCTGTGTGCTTATCATCTCAAAAACGAAAGGTACGGTTACCATGGCTGAACTGACACCCATGATGAAGCAATATGCGGAAGTGAAAAAAGAATACCCCGACACCATCCTCATGTTTCGCTTGGGGGATTTTTATGAGATGTTTTTTGACGACGCAATTACGGCCTCCCGTGAACTGGAGCTTGTGCTGACGGGCCGTGACTGCGGTCAGGAGGAACGGGCTCCCATGTGCGGTGTGCCCTTTCACAGCGTTGACCCCTATGTGGCCAAGCTGGTTGCCAAGGGCTACAAGGTTGCCATCTGTGAGCAGATGGAGGACCCCGCCTTGGCAAAAGGCCTTGTCAAAAGAGATGTCACAAGAATCCTCACCCCCGGCACGGTCATCGAAAGCGCCATGCTGGACGAAAGCAAGAATAACTTTCTTGCCTGCGTGCTGGCTCAAAAAGATGCTTTTGCCGTGTGCTTTGCCGATGTGTCCACCGGTCAGGTCCATCTGACGCAGTTCCCCAAAAAGGGCGGCGAAAAGCGGCTGATAAACGAACTTGGCCGCTATCAGCCTGCCGAGGTGCTGGTGAATCCCGCCGCCGCCAAGCTGAAGGATGTGATGGCCTTTGTAAGCCAGCGCATGGGTGCTGCGGTGGAACGGCTGGAAGAAGAACGTTTTGATTACGACGAAAACGAGCGCTTCGTTCTGCGCCATTTCAAGGCCGCAAGTCCCGACGAGTTAGGGCTGGGGGAGTGCCGCTGCGCCGTTTCGGCTTTGGGTGCGGCCATGAATTATCTGCGCTTTGTGCAGAAGACGGAACTGGAAAATATTACCGAAATTGATTTTTACGGCAACACCAATTTCATGCGGCTGGATGTGGCTGCCCTTCGCAATCTGGAGATTGTGGAAACCATGCGCAACCGCGAAAAGCGGGGCACCCTGCTGTGGGTTCTGGATAAATCCAAAACCTCCATGGGCAAGCGTATGCTGCGCAGCTGGCTGGAGCAGCCCCTGATGAACATTCCCAAAATCACCCGCCGCCATGCTGCGGTGGAGGAACTGCTGAATGAAGCGGCCCTGCGTGACGATGTGAGGCAGGAGCTGGCAGGCTGTCAGGACATGGAGCGGCTGATGACCCGTATCCTTTACGGCACGGCTAACGCAAAAGAACTGCGGGCTTTAAGTGCCACCGCCGCTCACCTGCCCAAAATCAAGGAGCTGATTGCGCCCTGCCGCAGTGCTCTGCTCAGCGAGATTTACGCCAAAACGGATACGCTGGAGGAAACGGCTGCCCTGATTGATGCCGCTATAGTGGATGAACCTCCCTTCTCCGTGCGTGAGGGCGGCATGATTCGTGAGGGCTTCAATGAGGAACTGGATTCCCTGCGCAACATCATGGATAACGGCAAGGGCTTTATTGCCGATATTCAGTTGCGCGAGCAGGAGCGCACGGGAATCAAAAAACTGAAAATCGGTTACAACCGCGTGTTCGGTTACTACATAGAGGTGTCCAACGCATTCAAAGAGCTGGTGCCCGATGACTACATCCGCAAGCAGACTCTGGTCAATTGCGAGCGTTTTATCACCCAGGAACTCAAAGACCTTGAGGCCAAGGTTCTGGGCGCGCAGGAACGAATCGTGAAGCTGGAGTACGAGATTTTTGAGGATGTGCGCAAGGCCGCAGCCGAAAAGCTGTATGAGGTGCAGCGCACGGCCTGTGCCATAGCCACGCTGGATGTGCTTGCAGCCTTTGCCCAGACGGCGGCGGAAAATAACTACACCCGCCCCGATATGGTGGCAGGCAGCGAGATTTGCATCAGCGACGGCCGCCACCCGGTGGTGGAAAAGATGCTTACCGATGCTCCCTTTGTGCCCAACGACACGGTGCTGGACGGCGGCGAAAACCGCTGTGCCATCATCACCGGCCCCAATATGGCGGGTAAATCCACCTATATGCGTCAGGTTGCCCTGATTTGCCTGATGGCGCAGGCTGGCTCGTTTGTGCCCGCCTCCGCCGCTTCCCTCGGTATTGTGGACGGTATTTTTACCCGGATAGGTGCCAGCGATGACCTTGCCGCAGGCCAGTCCACCTTTATGGTGGAGATGAATGAGGTTGCCTCCATCCTGAAGGGTGCCACCTCACAGAGCCTGATTGTTTTTGATGAAATCGGCCGCGGCACCTCCACCTTTGACGGCATGAGCATTGCCCGCGCCGTGCTTGAATTTGCCGCGGATAAGGCAAAACTGGGAGCCAAGACCCTGTTTGCCACCCACTACCACGAACTCACGGAGTTGGAGGGCAGCACCGAGGGTGTGAAGAACTACAACATCGCCGTCAAAAAGAGAGGCGATGATATCACCTTCCTGCGCCGCATTGTGCGCGGCCCTGCCGACGGCAGCTACGGCATAGAAGTGGCCAAGCTGGCAGGTGTGCCCAATGCCGTGGTGGAGCGGGCCAAGGTGATTCTGCGTGACCTGGAGGCCGAGGGCCCGGCCATTCGTGCCGATATGTCCAAGGTCAGCGCCCCGGGGGATGACCTGCAGATTTCCTTCGCCTCGGGCGAAAGTGACGCCATCATTGAACGGCTTAAGAATATTGATGTGAATACATTGACCCCCATTGAAGCCATGAGTCTGCTGTATCAGCTCTCTGCCGATGCAAGCGCCCTGTGAGGGTAAAAAGAGATTATACCCTGCGAAGGTAACATAACGAAAAAACAGAGGAGTGAAATTATGCCGAAAATCAATGTGCTGCCCAAATCCGTTGCGGACCTGATTGCCGCCGGTGAAGTGGTGGAGCGCCCTGCTTCCGTCATAAAAGAACTCCTGGAAAACGCCATTGATGCCGGCGCCACCACCGTTACGGTGGAGATAAAAAACGGCGGCATTTCCTATATGCGCATTACGGATAACGGCTGCGGGATTGCCCGGGAGGATATCCGCAATGCTTTTGTGAGCCACGCTACCAGTAAAATTTGCGAGCAGAAGGATCTGGACTCCATTATGACCCTCGGCTTTCGCGGTGAGGCTCTGGCCAGCATTGCCGCTGTGGCAAAGGTGGAGATTATGACCCGCCCTGCCGCCGATGAGCTCGGCACCCGCTATGTGATTGAGGCGGGGGAGGAGATTCTGCTGGATGACGCAGGCTGCCCCGCCGGCACCACGCTGCTGGTGCGGGATTTGTTTTTCAGCACACCCGCCCGCATGAAGTTTTTGAAAAAGGATGTGTCCGAGGCCAATGCCGTGGCCGGTGTGGTGGACCGTATCGCCCTGTCCCATCCCGAAATTTCGTTCCGCTTTATCCGTGAGGGAAAGCAGACGCTTATAACCGGCGGCAGCGGAGATTTGCTTATTACCGCCCGTGAGGTGTTCGGCAGGGAGTTTGCTGACAGCCTGATTCCCGCAAGCGGCGAGAATGAGGGTATTGCCGTTTCGGGCTTTATCAGCGTGCCCCACGCCTCCCGTCCCAACCGCAACATGCAGTTTTTCTTCATCAACGGGCGGTTGGTCAAAACGGGAACGGGCAGCGCCGCTCTGACGGAGGCCTATAAGAATTCCGTTATGGTGGGCAAATTCCCCTCCTGTATCCTGAATTTACAGATTTCCCCCTTTGCGGTGGATGTGAATGTGCACCCCGCCAAAACCGAGGTGCGGTTTTCCAACGAAAAAGCGGTATTCAATGCCGTGTATTTTGCCTGCAAAAACGCTTTGGCCGGGGATACCTTACGCGCACAGTACAAGCACAGCGGGGTAAAGGACTACTATGCCCCCGTGCCCGCCAAGGCAGAGCAGATGACCCTGAATGAAAAAACCGATTTCTGGCTTCACAAAAAAGCCGGGGATCCGGATGCCTTAAAGCCGGAATCAAAGCCCGCATTTGGCGGAAGTGTTGCCGCACAGCGGATTGTTCCGCCCGTGCAGATGCCCCGTGAGCAAAAAGCAGCCGGTGTGAACCCTGCGGCAAAGCCGGCACCGATCACATCATCGGCACCGGTTACTTCGACAATGCCCGTCAGCTCCGTTTCCGTTTTTCACGCTGCGCCTCCCGTGGGCATGGCTCCCGGGGAGGACGAGCGACCCTCTTTGATTCCCGATAAGGATTTTCGTGCCGAAAAAGAAAAGTCGGCGGCGGAGGCGGAATCTGTAATGCCTCAAGAAGAAGCTGCTCCGGCAGAGCCCGCTCCTGCAAATCCGCAGAATACGGACGCCGATAATGTGCGGGTGATAGGGGAGGCCTTCAACACCTATCTGCTGGCAGAACTGGACGGCAAGCTGCTGGTGATTGATAAGCACGCCGCCCATGAACGCATGATTTATGAGGAACTGAAAGCGGGGAACGGGCAGCGAAGCGCTCAGCTTTTGTTGGCTCCCGTGACCGTAACCGTGACCAAGGAAGAATACGCCGCCCTGCTCGGCAACATTGAAGTGATGCGTGAAGCGGGCTTTGAGGTGGGCGATTTCGGTGACGGTGTGGTGCTTGTGAGTGAGGCGCCCATGGAGCTTTCCGCCGATGAAATCGGGGATGTGATTACCGAACTGGCCGGCCGCTTTGCGGAGAAACGGCAGGATGTGACTTTTGACAAGCTTGACCATATTTTCCATTCCGTGGCCTGCCGCAGCGCCATCAAGGCAGGGGATTTTACCTCCCCGTTGGAGCGTGAGCGGTTTGTCAAAAAGCTGCTTGCCATGCCGTCCATCCGGTATTGTCCCCACGGCAGACCCGTGCTGATAGAAATGACGCAGAGAGAACTGGAGAAGAATTTTGGCAGAGTGTAAAAACAAGGTGATAGCGGTTGTGGGGCCCACGGCCTCCGGCAAAACCTCACTGGGGGTGCAGCTTTGCCGCGCCTTCAACGGCGAGGTCATCTCCTGCGACTCCATGCAGATTTACCGTGACATGGCGGTGGCGACCGCCGTGCCCACCCCGGAGGAGCGGCAGGGAGTGCCCCACCACATGATGGAATTCCTTTCGCCCGATGAAGAGTTCAGCGTGGCCCGTTACTGCGACCTTGCCTCCCGCTGTATGGATGAGGTAATTGCCCGCGGTCATGTGCCCGTGATTGTGGGCGGAACGGGGCTGTATTTTAATGCTTTGGTGGATAACACCGAGTTTTTTGAAGAGGATAATGACTATTCCTACCGGGCCGCCCTCAAAGAAGAGGCGGAGCGGGACGGAGCGCAGGTTCTGCTGGAGCGCCTTCGTGGCGTTGACCCGGAAACGGCAGAAAAACTGCATGTGAACAACTTGGGCAGAATCATCCGCGCGCTGGAGGTGTATCACCTGACCGGGCGCACCATGAGCGAAACCCAACGCCTTTCCCGCCTGCGCGGGTCACGGTGGGAGCCGATTATTATCGGCCTGGATGCGGAAAACAGAGATTTTTTATATGACCGCATCAACCGCCGTGTGGATGAAATGGTAAAAAACGGCCTGGTGGAGGAGGCAAAATCCTTTTATGCGGCCTATGACGGGCGCACCTCGACCCAGGCTATCGGATATAAAGAGCTGAAGCCCTACCTTGACGGAGAGGCTCCTTTGGAGGAATGTATTGAACACCTGAAGCTTGCCACGCGGCACTATGCCAAGCGGCAGCTGACATGGTTCAGACGGGATGAAAGAATTCATTTTTTGAATATTGACCGCTTCGAAAGCGCCGAGTCACTTGCCCGGGCAGCAAAGGAGATTATTGAGAAAGAGTTGGCGGTGAAAAAGGAGGGAAGAACCGAATGAAACAAGTGAACTGGAAAAAATGGGGCATTCTGGCAGCGGCCGCACTGGTTGTGCTCTTTTTTGCCAATGAAGTGGTGGAAATCGTAAAAGGGGAATACGACACCGTTTCTGCCGAGATGAGCACGGAGTATGATACCGTGGAAGCACAGGCTTTTGTGACCCGTGATGAAACACTGCTGTTCAACCCCAACGGCGGCACCATGGTGGCATTGGCGAAGAATGCGGAAAAGGTGGCTGCCGATTCTACGGTGGTCGGTATTTTTTCCTCCGCCAAAACAGCCGATTACTATATGCAGCTGCAATACCTGAAGCAGGAGCTGGAGGGCTATCAGCGCATCAGCAATCAGCGTGCTCTTGAAAATCTGGATATCGAAATGCTGGGCAAACAGGTGGATGCCGATTTTCAGGATATCTGTGATGATGTTTACAGCGGCAATTACAGCGATGTGGCCGATAAAAAACTGACCTTTCTGGTGGATATTTCCCGCCGCCAGATTTCTTTGGAGGAGCAGATAGACTGCTCTGCCACCCTGCATCATGTGCAGGAGCAAATCTCCTCACTGGAGAGCGTGGCAGTGCCCTTAAGCACCGTGAATGCCGGACAGACGGGGTATTATATGGCGGAGGCTGACGGTTACGAAAGCACTCTGCCGGTTTCTTCCCTGAACAGCGTTTCCGTGGCAGGGGTGGAAAAACTGCTGAAAGCAAAACCCGAAAAGGTGCCCGAAAATTGTATCGGAAAAATCGTGAACGGCTTCTACTGGTATATGGCTGCCGTGGTGGATGCCAAGGATATCGGCGGTATTGAATCCGGTGATAAAGTGGATATCATCATCGGCAATGCGAATTCCGATATGGTGAAGGCGGAGGTAATGCATGTCAGCCGCCAGTCCGACGGCAAAACGGCCATTGTGGTGCGCTGCAATCAGATGACGGCAGAGCATCTGGCCATGCGGATGGTATCCATAAAGTTCGTTCGCCATGTCTATACCGGATTGAAGGTGCCCAAAACTGCCCTGCGTAAGGTTATGGGCAAGGTAAAGGAAACGAAGGAGAACAAGGACGGAGAGGAAGAAACCGTTATTGTGGAAAAACTTTGCGACTGCGTGTATGTGCGCCTGGGCAATGTGACAAAGCGGCGTTTCCTGAATGTTATTTATGCAACGGATTCCTTCGTGATAGCCAAGGATGTCGGCATTTTTACCTCCGACGAAACTCACCTGAAAAATCACGATACCATAATCACAAACGCAAAGGGGATGAATGAATGACGGAATTGACAGAGCAAAGATTCCGGGATATTGATGAAAACCTGAAGGAAATCCGGCACAACATTGCCGAGGCAGCCATTCGCTCCGGGCGTGATGAGCAGGCAGTTACCCTGATGGCAGTAACCAAAACAGTGGAATCTGTCTATATCAATCATGCGCTTTCCTGCGGCATTCACACCATCGGCGAAAATAAGGTGCAGGAATTTTTACAGAAAAAGCCGGAATTGAATCTGACGGATTGCAAGGCACACCTAATCGGACACCTTCAATCCAACAAAGTGAAAAAAATCGTGGGTCAGGTGGATGTGATTCAATCCGTAGACAGTACCGAAATCGCAAAGGAGATAGCCAAACGCTCCTTAGAGCAGGGGATTGTTACCGATGTGCTGCTTGAGGTGAATGTGGGCAACGAGGAGAGCAAGTTCGGTTTTGATTTGGAGGAGCTGGAGGAAAAAGCCTGCGAGATTGCCGAAATACCGGGCATCCGGGTGCAGGGCCTCATGTGTGTGGCTCCCATTTGCGATTCCGAGACGGAATTGCGCAAGGTTTTTTCAAATATGTACCGTTCCTATCTTGACATCGGCGCAAAAAAAATAAATAATATAAATATGTGTACTCTTTCCATGGGTATGTCCGGCGATTACCGCGAGGCGATTCTGGAGGGTGCCAATCTTGTCAGAGTCGGGTCTGCGGTATTTGGGCCCAGAAATTACAGATAACAAAACAGGAGGATTTTTCAAATGGGTGTTTTTGATAAAGCAAAGGATATGTACAACAAACTTGTTGATGTGAAAGAGGAACCTCTCGACGAACCCTGGGGCCCCGAGCTTGAACCCGAGGAAGAAGAAATTCACATCGAGCCCAAACGCAAAAGCCACCGCTTTGAACGCAGCGAAAGAGCCGAAACCGGCAGAGACAATGTGGTTCCTCTGGAGCAGGGGAGTGCCGTTGGTGCCAGAACCAGAGCCTTCGGCGATTCTCAGGTTGTGGTGAAAAAGATTGTCAGCGTAAACGAAGTGGGCGCCATTGTGGATATTCTTAAGCAGAACCGCATTGTGTTCCTCAATCTTGAGAATGCCACCACTGATTCCGTTCAGCGCATCATTGATGTGATTTACGGCGCTACATATGCCCTGGAGGGCACTTTCCGTGCCATTGCGGAGCGCGCTTTTGTACTGACTCCCCATAACATTTCCGTCTCCGGTGAAGAGGTTGTTGACCCCGCCGAAAATGCCGAAGAATAATTGATGATTGAAAGAGAGGATAATCCCATGCTCAAGTCTGAACAGATTGCCAATGCACAGTTTACCTTAATCGGCAAGGGCGCCTACCGTGCCGAGGAAGTGGATGCTTTTTTGAATAATGTTGCCGTCTCCTATCAGGATTCTTTGAAGCAGAATGATGAACTGATGAGAAAAATCGGTATTCTTGCCGAAAGAATCGAGCAGTACCGCGAAGAGGAAGACAGCATCAAATCCGCTCTCATCAACGCCGAGCGCATGGCCAAAACCATTCGCAAAGAGGCCGAGGATGAAAAGGCCGCAACCGTGAAGAGTGCACAGGATGAGGCATCCACCATCATCGAAAACGCCCGCCAGAGCGCCAAGGATTTTGTTGCCAAAACCAAGGTTACCATTGCCGCTTATCTGGAAAAGGCCAATAAAGAGGCCGCCGCCATTGTGAATGCCGCCAATGCGCAGGCTGAGGAGAAGGTGGCTGCCGCCGAGGCACAGTCTGCCGAAATCATCGGCAACAGCGAGGAAAAACTTGCTTTCTTCACAAAGAAGTCAAATGCCCTGCAGGAACAGATTGCCGCTTATAAGGCCGCTATGAACGACGCCTGCCGCAGCGGACTTGCCGCACTCGATACACTTCCCGAGGATAAGGACTTTGAAATTGACGAAGAAGCTTTGCTGGCAGAAATCAAGGCTGCCGCAGCCGCTCCTGCCGCTGATGCCGATTCCGATAAAGCCGAGGAGGAAACCTCTGAAGAGGATTTCAAAGAAGTAGCGGATGTGTCCGACGAGGAAGAGATTTTTGAAAATATACTGGCTGAAGTAACGGCAAACGCTGCAGAGAATGCCGAGGCCGTTGAGGAGCCCGAAGCACCTGCCGAAGAACCCGCAGAGGAAGAAGAGGAGCCTGCCGAGGCCGACGAAGAGGACGAGGAAGAAGAACTGTTTGTGGATTTGTTCTCCGATACCGGTGCTGCCGACGATGAGGCAGACGCCACCTTTACCCCCGACGCTCCCGATGCAGAGGATGAAGAGGACGCCGCCTTTGAGGGCTTCAAAATCAATCTGGAAGACATTGATGACGGAGACGGCGAGGAAAACGGCTCTATCTTCAGCGGATTTTTTGATTAATTGACAGAGGATTCGGTTCATAACGATGTTTCAGATTATAGCAGTGGCAGCCATTGCCGCGCTTGTGGCGGCAGATCAGATTACCAAATCCCTGTTTGCCGCATATGTGGCCGAAAAGGGAGCAACCGAGTTTTTATTCGGCCTGTTCCGGCTGACCTATGTAAAAAATACAGGCGCCGCATTCAGCTCCTTTTCGGATAACACCCTTTTGCTTACGGTGTTCACCGTGGTGCTGGTGGCCGGGTGCTTCGGATATCTGCTTTTGAGTAAAAAACTCAATACTTTTCTGCGCATCTGCCTGATTCTGATTGTGGCAGGAGGCGTGGGCAATTTGATTGACCGCATTGCCAACGGCTTTGTGGTGGATTTTATTGAACCGCTGTTTATGAATTTTGCAGTGTTCAACTTTGCCGATATCTGCATCACCGTGGGTGCCTTTGCCCTGCTGTTTTACGAGGTCTTTTCCATGTTCCGCAGCGAGAAAACGAAAACAAAAACCGTGAGTGAAGGAACGAAAAAGACAGATGAATGATTCGGTTTTGGATGAATTTGAATACGGCGAGCCCGTTACCCTGACCGTTGCGGCGGAGGAGGCGGGTCAAAGAGCCGACAAGGTGCTTTCCGCAGCCATACCCCGGTTGTCCCGCTCCTTTTTTCAGGGCCTGATTGAGGCGGGCGGCGTTACGGCGGACGGAAAACCCATCAGCAAAAGCTACAAGCTGCGCGAGGGGGACGAAATAACCTTCACCGTGCCGGAGCCCCGGGAACCGGAGGCAAAGGCCGAGGATATCCCTTTGGACATCCGTTACGAAGACAATGACCTTTTGGTGGTGAACAAGCCGAGAGGCATGGTGGTTCACCCCGCCGCAGGAAACTTTGAAGGAACGCTTGTGAATGCGCTGCTTTACCATTGCCGGGATTGCTTATCCGGCATCAACGGCGTGATCCGGCCCGGTATTGTGCACCGCATCGATAAAGATACCAGCGGCCTTCTTCTGGTTGCCAAAAATGACAGTGCCCATATCTCTCTGGCGGCGCAAATCAAGGAGCATTCGCTCACAAGGGAGTATATGGCCGTGATTCACGGCAGGCTGAAGGAGCCGGAGGGCGTGGTGAATGCCCCCATAGGCCGCAGCAAAAAAGACCGCAAAAAAATGTGCGTGACCGAGGAAAACAGCCGCCATGCCGTAACACACTATAAGGTGCTGGCGGAGAGCGATAAATTCTCACTGCTTCGGCTGAGGCTGGAAACGGGGCGCACCCATCAGATTCGTGTGCATATGGCGTACCTCGGCCATCCCGTGGCAGGGGACCCGGTTTACGGGCCCGCAAACGGCGTGGAGCTGGGCGGCCAGTGCCTGCATGCGGGGCTGCTGGGATTTACTCACCCCACCACGGGGGAGCGCATTACCCTGAGGGCGGAACTGCCCCCGTACTTTACGGAATTCTTAAAGAAGGCCGGCTTGCCGGACCCGAACGAAGAATTTCTCAAATAATCATTATGGTTCCCATAGCGGATAGGCCGCTTAAATAATACAGGAGGTGGCTGCAAAAATGGATGCAGTTGTCAAGAAACAGTTAAAAATCAAGGCTTGCAAAGCCAGAATGGGGATAATCGAGGGCGTGTTCAACGCGAAATCCGGCCATCCCGGCGGATCCCTTTCCTGCGTTGATATTATCACCTACCTCTATTTCCATCAGATGAATGTTGACCCCAAAAATCCCGGTTGGGAAGACAGAGACAGATTTGTTCTTTCCAAGGGCCACTGTGCACCCGCTCTTTATGCCGTAATGGCTCAGAAGGGTTTCTTCCCCGAGGATGAAATCAAAACCCTCAGAAAGCCCGGCTCCCGCCTGCAGGGTCACCCCAGCATGCACAAGGCCCCCGGTATCGATATGAGCACCGGTTCTCTCGGTCAGGGCATCTCCACCGCCTGCGGCATGGCTTTGGGCGGCAAGCTCAGCGGCAAGAATTTCCGCGTTTACACCGTACTGGGTGACGGCGAGATTCAGGAAGGTCAGGTTTGGGAGGCTGCCATGTATGCCGCCGCCAAGGGCCTTGACAACCTGTGCGCCGTGGTTGATGTGAACGGTTTGCAGATTGACGGCACCGTTGCCGAGGTTAACTCCCCCTATCCCATCCCCGAAAAGTTCAAGGCTTTCGGCTGGAATGTAATCGAGATTTGCGCCCACAGCTTTGACGAAATCGACGCCGCCTTCAAGGCTGCCGCCGAGTTCAAGGGCAAGCCCTCCGTGATTATCGCCTCCTCCACCAAGGGCAAAGGCGTTTCCTTCATGGAGAACCAGGTTTCCTGGCACGGCACCGCTCCCAATGCGGAACAGTACGAGCAGGCTATGAGCGAGCTGAAGGCCGCCCTTGCCGAGTTGGAAGCATAAGAGATAGGAAAGGATAGTGTGATATTATGGCTGATGTTGTAAAAATGGCTACTCGCGATGCCTACGGTAAAGCATTGGTAGAGCTTGGCGAGAAAAACGATAAAATCATTGTGCTGGATGCTGACCTTGCCGCCGCCACCAAGACCGGCGTTTTCAAGAAAGCATTCCCCGACAGATTCATTGACACCGGCATTGCCGAGGCCAACATGATGGGCGTAGCAGCCGGCCTTTCCACCACCGGTTACACCGTGTTTGCCAGCTCCTTTGCTATGTTTGCCGCCGGCCGTGCTTTTGAGCAGGTGCGCAACTCCATCGGTTACACCCACCTGAATGTTAAAATCGGTGCTACCCATGCCGGTATCTCCGTGGGTGAAGACGGCGCTTCCCACCAGTGCTGTGAGGATATTGCCCTCATGCGTACCATTCCCGGTATGACCGTAATCAACCCTGCCGACGATGTGGAGGCCAGAGCCGCCGTATTCGCCGCCGCCGAGATGGAAGGCCCCGTATACATGCGCTTCGGCAGACTTGCCGTGGAGCGCTTCAATGACCCCGACAACTATAAATTTGAACTCGGCAAAGCCATTAAGCTGGAAGAGGGCACCGATGTTACCATCTGCGCCACCGGTTTGATGGTAAAGGAAGCTCTTGAGGCCAAAAAGCTGTTGGCTGCCGAGGGCATTTCCGCCGCTGTTATTAATTTCCATACGATTAAACCCATTGACAAAGAGGCAATAATAGAAGCAGCAAAGACTACCGGCGCTATTGTTACCGCTGAGGAGCACAGCATTATCGGTGGCTTCGGCGCTGCCGTTGCCGAGGTTGTTTGTGAAACCGTTCCCGTTCCCGTTGTGAAAGTGGGTGTTGAGGATACCTTCGGTGCCTCCGGCCCCGCCGTGGAAATGCTTCACATTTACGGCCTGGATGCCGCCAACATTGCCGCCAAAGCCAAAATCGCCGTAGGTCTTAAAAAATAAAACTACGGAGGGTCTGCCTTGAGCCTTGCATTTACCCGCAAAATAAACAAAAGAATTCTGTTGGGATTTCTTGTGTTGGCAGCAGCGGGAGCGGCTGTGGCACTGACCCTTGGCATAAAAACAAAACTGAACGATAATCAGGCAGACAGCGCCGTTGTTTATGAAGACGGCGGCGCTGTGTTTGCCTTTATCAACGGCAAAAAAACCGAGATTGAAGACCACACCGCCGACCGTTTTCTTTTTGACGAAACGGAGGAGCGGCTGTACTATACCGTTGCTTCCTCTTTCAGCAACGGCACTTTTGATTTATATTACCTTTCGCCCGAAAGCAAAGAACCCGTTTTGGTGGATTTCGGAATACAGGGGGATTACCACCTTGGCCGGAACGGTGCAACCATCTATTATGCCAAGCGCGGTGAAAAATCCGGTGCCCTTGAGGGTATCTGTTATGATTTGGCGGGGAAGCAGATGATTGCTTTCACCCAGAACCCCGGGGCCATGTATGTGCCGAAATCGGGCAGGGAAATGTATTTTGCCCGCCTGCACGGCTCCACAAGGGTGCTGTATGCCTACACCCCCGGTGAAAAGCCGCGGGAGCTGTTTCGCGGCGCGGAGGATGTTCGACTGTTCGACAGCGAAGCGGGTCCCGAACTGCTGTTTGAAAACGGCAGGGGAACGGAAAATGTATCATTACAGATTGTGTATCCCGGTGAAAAGCCCATCCTCATCAGCGATGGGGTGCGGCAGGTGCGCTGGGACGAATACAGTGCAGGGGGCAATCTTTACTATTGCACCGCCTGCAACAACGGCATGAACTGGCGTGCCGTGATAGGGGATTCCCTGGCACAGCAGGACTCTGCTTTAGCCGAGCCTGTGCGGGGAGATTATCTCTCCGTGTTCGGGTATCCTTTGGGATATCCCACCGCCAAGGCGGCCTATGACCGCAAGGTGAAGCGGGATGAGATGCGTGCCGCGCTGGATTTATCCTTTGCCGATGAGGTGGGCTGCTTTGATGTGTATGCCTACAACAAAAACGGCAGTGTGCTGATGGCCGAAAATGTGCGGAGTGACCGCATAAAGGCCGTGGCCCCCGCAGGGGAGCCGAAAATCGTATTCGGTACGGTTACTTCAGAAAAAACAGATTTGGATATTACCGATTTGACGGGAATATCCGCCGGGGAGGGCGTGGAGGCCGCGTTGGCCTGCGCCGCCCGCACGGCTGCACAAAAAACGAAAAACAACGGCCTGCAAATGGCTGTTCTCTATAAAGGTGCCGTAACAAGCTACGGCTTGCAGGGTTACCCGCAAACGGCAGGCTTCCATTTTTCACAGGACGGTAACAGTCTGCTGGCTCTTTCGGAGCAGGAGGGGAAATCCACCCTCTTTTTCGGCTCCTTTTCGCAGGAGCAAAAGCCCGGGGACGGGCAAAAAATAGACAGCGGTATTACGGATTACCGGTTCACCAAAAACGGCGCGGTATATATGAAAACCGGCACCGCCGATACCGTGGGCACAGTGTGTCGGTGGAACGGAAAAACCGCGGAAACGCTGTCCGAAAACAGCAACGCTTTTCTTGTGAAAGGTGAGGTTTATTCCTTTAAGGATTACACCTCCTCCGCCAACGGCGACAAGGTGACGGCGGATTATTACTGCTGCACCGGCGGGCGGGAAATTCTGCTTGGCAGGGGCGTTGCGGTTAACAGCATTTCGGCAGGGGAAAGCGGCCATATCGCCTTTTTGTGCGATAAAGGTCTGGTGCTCTGCCGGGGAGAAAATACGACAATTATCAGCGAAAAAGCTGCACAGATACTATATATCCATTAAAAAAGGAGAGCGGAGCTGCTCTGCGGCCTGTTAACGGCTGCAGGCAGTGGGCTTGCCCCTCCGCAACAGCAACCATGGCATCCAAGGAAATCATCAGAAGAACGGCATTCGGCGGTTTTCACCGGGAGGATGTAATCAACTACATAGAGGGCGTGCAAAAGGAGCTTGTGGCCGCCCGGCAGCGTGCCGAGGAGGCTGAACGCTGTGCGGAAACCTACAAGGCTCAGGCCGATGAGTGTGCCCGCCTGCAGGAGGAGCTGAATCAGGAAAAAGAGATGGCCGATGCCCTGCAGCAGGAGAAAGAAAGCATTGCCGCCATGGCCGATGAATATCTGGCAAAGTTTTCGGAATGCGATAAAGAACTCACGGAGATGCAGAGAAAGCTGAAGGAGCTGGAAGACAGCTGCGACGGTATCTCCGATTCCGAAAAGCAGATAAACGGCCTGATGCTGGATGCCGTCAGGTATTCCGGCAAAATCATAGATAAGGCAAAGGATGCCGCGGAAGCGGCGGACAGAGATGCCGGGGATTCCATCAACGCCACGGCAAAGGATATTGAGAAAATCAGCGGTGAGATTGACCGCATCAGCGTTGATTTCAGCACCAGTATTGCGCATCTTTCCGCCAAATTAAGTTTGCTGTCAAGCAACATCAGCGAATTGAGCACCCGGTTCGGCAGTACTCAGGCACAGGAGGCGGACGGCCAGTTCCGCTTGAGTGATGACGGCTTGCTGATGCTGGATGAATTGTATCTGCAAAAAAAGCAAAAGACAGAGCAGGAGAAAGCAAATGGCTGAATACAGAATCAATACGGATGAATTAAAAGCAATGGCCCCTCAGTTGAAGGCGGGGGACAGTGTACTGCTTTCGGGCACGGTGTATACCTCCCGCGATGCGGCGCACAAGCGGATTTTTGAATTGCTGGATAAAGGCGAAGAGCTGCCTTATCCCATAGAAAATGCCGTTATTTATTACGCAGGCCCCACGCCTACCCCCGCAGGGCTGCCCATTGGCAGCTGCGGACCCACCACCTCCGGCAGAATGGACGGCTTCGCACCCCGTTTGCTGGATTTGGGACTGGGCGGCATGGTCGGCAAGGGCGGCCGCAGTCAGGCTGTTTGTGAGGCTGTGGTGCGCAACAAGGCGGTGTATCTGTGTGCCATAGGCGGCGCCGGTGCCCTTTGCGCCAAAAGCATTGTTGCGTGTGAAGAAATCGCTTTTCACGACCTCGGCTGTGAAAGTGTGAAACGCCTCACCTTTAAAGATTTCCCCACCATTGTGGGCATTGATTGCCAAGGCGGCAATATGTTTACCAAATAAAAATGAATATCGGAACAAGAAAAGCAGACGAAAAACCGTCTGCTTTTTTCATACATTATCAGTAATTACACCTTCATAACAAAAGAACACCCTCGCCCCGGCGAAGGTGTTCTGCTGTATTTATATTGATTATTGACGGAAGAGAAGACCGCATACCACGGCGGCAAGCACGCCCACGGCGGGGTTCACAAGCAGGGCAGCGGCAACCACGACTACAAGGGAGAATATGCCTTTTACGCCGCTTGTAAAGGCGATTTTCAGGCTGTGCCAGTCCACCCTCTGCCATGCGCCCACAATCAGAATCACGGCCAGAGTGGGGATGGGAATGCGGTGAGCAAGGAAGGGGAGACCCAAAGCGGCAAGCAGGCACAGGAAAAGCAGGGAGAAGAGAACGGAGAAAACAGCCTCCTTTGCCCGGGGCGTTTTTCGGTTATCGGGAGCCAAAGGCAATCCGCAGCAAAGGCCGCCCGCCAGACAGGCTCCGCCGGTGAATAAGGCTTTTTTGTCGGTCTCGGTTTCTGTCTGATTGACCTGAAAGGCCAGCACAAAGAAGAGCGCTGCACCGAAAAGAACCGCACCAAAGGCCCCGAGAGGGGTGAGGGAGGCGTTTTGCCACGCAAAGGCAGGCACGGCACTAAAAGCGCCCAGTTCGGCAATGGCGGTGGTTTCCGCCTTGGGATTGAGCCACAAGTTCAGCAGTGTGGTGAACAGAATGCTCCAGAAGGGAGCGGGAATCCGCTGACAAAGCTTTTTGAATTTGCGGGGGTAAGTGACCATAATCACCAAAGTGATGGTGCCGTAAAGCACGCCCCGCCAGTTGCCGTGAAAGCCGAGGGAAACATAGGAGCGAATCATTTCCGTAACGCTGCTGCCGGTGGCGCCGATGCCGAAATACAGGGTGGTTTGCATAACGGTAAAAAAGAGCGCCAGAGCTAAGGTGACACCGCCCGCGGCAGGGGAATAGGCAAGGAAACGGAGCTTATCTGTTTTGTGCAAAAGCAAAAGCAGTATGCCGCCAATACCCATGGCAAGAAGGGCCGCTGTGCCGCCGAAAAGCGCATGGCAGGCAAAAATCAGGGCAAACCCGGCATAGGAGGGGCGAAGGCCGCAGAAGGGGAATAACAGGCAGGCAGCGGCACAAAGAATGATGATGCCTCCCATGCCGAAGGGAGAGCAGGCATACATGGCCAAAGCCGGAGGCAGCACCGTAACGGCGGCCTGCAAACCGCACGAAAGGGAACTTTTGATATTTGTCATAAGGAATCCTCTTATTATCGTAATCTCATACATATTACAGGAAATCCCCCGCAAATACAAGGGAAGTGAAAAAGAATTCGAAAGAAATGTTCAAATGTATGGAAAATCAAAAAGGATTATGGTAAAATAACTTGAATCTTTCCTGTTTGGAGATGCGAATGAAAAGCCAGAAAGCCAAAAAGATTGCCACATGGATTGCCGTTCCCCTGATGGCGGCAATTTTTATATTGGATATCATAACGGTGGCCCTGTGCAACCGTTACTGTGAGCGTTACCCCATGGCTGAGGAAACCTTCACCAAGGCGGCGGGGGATGACCGTATCCATTTTTTAAACACGGCCAATTCCGACGCGATTCTGCTGGAGAGCAACGGTCACTTTGCTCTGATTGATTCCGGTGAGGGTGACAGCAATCCCCGCCGAAAAACCGAATATCAGGGCTTTGAAAAAACGGTAACGGAATACATTCATAAGGTGGCCGCCGATGAAATCGGTGTGGCACATCTGGATTTTGTAATGGGCACCCACGGCCATTATGACCACATCGGCGCTTTTCACGCCATTCTGACCGACAGCGCCATTGAAGTGGGCGCGGCTTATTTTAAAGGAATTGACCCCGCTTTTTATAAAGGTTACGAAAAGAACTGGGGCATGGAGGATACTTACCGGCAAATTGCTGCCGACTTAAAGAGCAGGGGTGTTACCCCGACTTTGCCCCCCGCTACTCTTACCTTCGGCGATTTTTCCCTTACATTTTATAATGTGGAAAACAGCGCCGAATTGGAGGGGAAGGGCGAAAACAGCGAAAGCATCGGTGTGAAGGTTGAGAAAAACGGGAAATCCGCTTTTCTTGCCTCCGATATCACCCGCACCTCCGGCGTGGAGGAAATGGTGGTTGATTTGGTGGGCGATGTGGATTTGCTCAAAATCGGGCACCACGGCTACTACGGCTCCTCCTCCATGGCATTTTTGCGAAAAATCAAGCCTGAGGTGGCCATTGTAACCAATCAACTGGGCAAGGTGTACCCGAATGTGAAATGGAACCTGACCATGGTGGCCCATTGCCCCTTCTTTGCCACCTTCGACAATGACGGTATTATTGCAACATTCACCGACAGCGGTGAACTGCTGCTGACAAATCATATTCATAAGTAATGAAAGGATTCGTAAACTATGAGCAAGCAAGTCAGAACCCCCGTGGCCGGTGACACCGTTGCCACGATGAAAACCAATATGGGAGATATCAGAATTCTGATGTTCCCCGATGCCGCTCCCAAAAGTGTGGAGAACTTTGTGACCCATGCCAAAAACGGCTACTATGACGGCATCGTATTCCACCGCGTTATCAATGATTTCATGATTCAGGGCGGCGACCCCACCGCCACCGGCTGCGGCGGCGAAAGCATCTGGGGCAGACCTTTTCAGGATGAATTCAGCCCCGATTACCACAACCTGCGCGGCGCACTCTCCATGGCCAATGCCGGCCCCGGTACCAACGGCAGCCAGTTCTTTATTGTGCAGGCCAAAGAGGTTGACAGCCGCCTGATTGCCCAGATGGAGCAGCTGAGTGACCGCGGCTTCCCCACCGCCTGTGTGGAGGATTACAAAAACCTGGGCGGCACACCCCACCTGGATTTTCGCCACACCGTTTTCGGTCAGGTGATTGAGGGCATGGATGTGGTGGATGCCATTGCAGCCGTGGAAACCGATCCAAGAGATAAGCCCCTGAACGATGTTGTGATTCTGGGCATTGATGTGGAAACAATAGCATAAATGAAGAACCCCGCAGCCTCCCGAACGGGAAACTGCGGGGTGTTTTTGCGCTGAAAAAGAATTCAGTCAATCAAATCCTTCATGGTAAACAGGCCGTTTTCCTTGCCGATCAAAAAGCGGGCGGCGTTGACGGCACCGTTGGCAAACAGGGTTTTGCTGCGGGCGGAGTGACTCAAAGTAATCAACTCATCGTTGCCTGCAAACACGACCTGATGCTCGCCGGTCACATTGCCTCCCCGCAGGGAGTGGATGCCGATTTCGTTTTTGGGGCGTTTTTCGTGCTTGAGGTGACGGTCATATTCGTAGGCGGGCTCCTCGCTCAACTCCTCGCTGATGGCGTTTGCCAGCATCAGAGCAGTGCCGCTGGGGGCATCCACCTTTTGGTTGTGGTGCATTTCCACCACTTCAATATCAAAATCATCGCCCAGCGCTCTGGCGGCCTTGCGGGCCAGTTCCACTAAAAGGTTAACGCCAAGGGACATATTGGCACTGTAAAACACGGGGATTTCGTAGGCGGCGGATTTGAGCTTGTTCACCTGCGTTTCGGAAAGGCCGGTGGTGCACACCACGGCGGGCTTGCGGTTAGCCAGCAGGTAGCTGAGCATGCCGTCAAATACGGAGGGGTGAGAAAAATCCACAACCACATCCACCTGACCGGTTACCTCGGCGGGCACATCGGCAAAGCTGCGGTAAACGGGATAATCGGCGGGGGCACTGCCCAGGTCGATGCCTGCCACTATGGTGAGGTCTTCTGCCTCGGCCACCTTGGCGGTTACGGCCCTGCCCATTTTACCGAGGGCACCGCAAAGTAAAATTCCTGCCATATCTTTTTACGGCACAAGGGCTGCGCCGCACTCCTTTTCTTTTGGAATTCGTTATACTCTTTGATGCTTATACCAGCCCGTGGCGCGCCAGACTGGCACGCAGCTTGGCCTTGGCATCCTCGCCCATTTCCACAAGGGGCAGGCGGCAGGGGCCGACGTTGAGGCCCATCATGTTCATGGCCTCTTTCACGGGGATGGGGTTCACATCAATGAACAGATTATTGCACAAATCCAGATATTCGAGCTGCAGCTTGCGGCTGCCGATATAGTCGCCGTCCAGGTAACGCTGCACGATTTCGTGAGCGATGCCGGGAATCACATTGGACAGCACGGAGATAACGCCCTTGCCGCCAAGGGACATGATGGCGGTGGCCTGGTCGTCATTGCCGGAGTAAATCGTCAGATTATCCCCGCAAAGGGCGGCGGTCTGCGCGATTTCGCTGATATTGCCGTTGGCCTCTTTGGTGGCAACAATCATGGGATGCTCCGCCAGGGCGGCATAGGTTTCGGGCTTGATGTTCACGCCGGTGCGTGAGGGCACGTTGTAAAGAATGATGGGCGTGCTCACACGGTCGGCAATGTAGCTATAGTGGGCAATCAGGCCGCGCTGTGAGGTTTTGTTGTAGTAGGGGGTAACGGAGAGCAGGGCATCCACACCGCAGCGCTCCGCCTCATTGGAGAGCTCCACGGCATAGCGGGTGTCGTTGCTGCCGGCACCGGCGATGACGGGCACACGGTGGTTGGCAACCTCCACACAGAGCTTGATGACATTGACATGCTCCTCGGTGGAAAGGGTTTTGGCCTCACCCGTGGTGCCGCACACCACGATGGCGTCGGTACCCTTGTTGATCTGGTATTCCACAAGTTCGGCAAAGCGGTCATAATTGACGCTTTGGTCGGCATTGAAGGGCGTGATAATGGCAACGCCTGCGCCGGTAAAAATAACGGGCTTTTTCATCAGAATCAGAACCTTTCTGTGTTATGAATCATGGACCCGGCATGGGGAATTCGTGAATCAATTACTTAAAATTTGGATTCAATGTAGCCCTGATTGCAAAGCTGCTCTGCCATAAGAACGGCACCGCCGGCAGCACCGCGCAGGGTGTTGTGGGACAGGCACACAAACTTATAATCGTACTGAGAATCCTCGCGCAGACGGCCGATGGAAACAGCCATGCCGTTTTCGAGGTTGCGCTGCAGCTTGGTCTGGGGCAGGTTATCCTCCTCAAAATAGTTGAGGAACTGCTTGGGAGCGCTGGGCAGAGCCACATCCTGGGGGTAGCCCTTGAAGTTCTTCCACACCTCAAGAATCTGCTCTTTGGTGGGCTTCTTCTCAAAGCGCACAAACACGGCAGCCATGTGGCCGTCGGAGCAGGGAACGCGCAGGCACTGTGCGGTGAAGTGAGGCTCGGTGGCGGGCATAATGGCCTCATTCTCAATCTTACCCCAAATCTTGAGGGGCTCGATTTCGGATTTTTCTTCCTCGCCGCCGATGAAGGGGATTACGTTATCAACCATTTCGGGCCATCTCTCAAAGGTTTTGCCGGCACCGGAAATAGCCTGATAGGTGCAAACCAGAACATCCTTTACGCCGAATTTCTCATCCAGAGGGAAGAGAGCGGGCACATAGCTCTGCAGGGAGCAGTTGGATTTAACGGCAATGAAACCGCGCTTGGTGCCCAGATGCTTACGCTGGGCGTTGATGATTTCGGCATGCTCGGGGTTGAGCTCGGGCACGATCATGGGCACATCGGGGGTGTGACGGTTGGCGGAGTTGTTGGAGATTACGGGGCACTCGTGAAGGGCATAGGCCTTTTCCAAAGCCTTGATTTCATCCTTCTTCATATCCACGGCGCAGAATACAAAATCCACGGCTGCGGTCATCTTTTCGATATCGGCGGCAGCGTCCATCACGATAAGGTCTGCCATGTTGGCGGGGATGGGGGTAGCCATGCACCATTTGGCCTCTACGGCCTCTTTGTATGTTTTACCTGCGGAACGGGCGCTGGCGGCAACGGCTACGACTTCAAACCAGGGGTGATTCTCCAGCAGGGTTGCGAAACGCTGGCCTACCATACCGGTAGCGCCGACAATGCCTACTCTGTAATGCTTCATTTGATTGACCCTCTTTCTGAAAACTTTGGTGTTGTAATTTCGGTGGGGTTGTTCTATAATGTTCAGCGGTGATTTTTTCACCCGCCGATTACACCGATTAATTAAATACTATATCATTATCAGCGGTATATGTCAAATAACATTATACACAAAAAATGATGTTTTATAACATTATATTGAGGTTCATTTTATGAAAAAAAGCGACTTTTTCTACGACCTGCCCGAGGAACTGATTGCCCAGACACCCATGGAGCCCCGCGATGCCTCCCGCCTGATGGTGGTGGGCAAGCAGAGCGGCGAGGTGCAGCACAAGATATTCCGTGATATTACCGGGTATTTTAAGCCCGGTGACTGCCTGATCCTGAATAACACCAAGGTGCTGCCCGCCCGCCTTTACGGCACCCGGGAGGACACGGGAGCGGTGGTGGAATTTTTGCTGCTCAACCGCAAAAGCGAAAGCGACTGGGAAGTGATTACGGGCCCCGGCAAAAAAGCCCGTGAGGGTCACCGCTTCACCTTTGGTGACGGCTTACTCAAAGCTGAGGTGATTGCCGTGCAGCCCGACGGCAACCGCATTGCCCGCTTTGAATATGAGGGCAATTTTTACGAGACGCTGGAAAAAATCGGTGAAATGCCGCTGCCCCATTATATCGCGCATAAGCTGGAGGACCCCGAGCGCTACCAGACCGTGTACGCCGAGGTCAGAGGCAGCGCCGCAGCCCCTACGGCGGGCCTCCATTTTACCCCCGCGCTGCTGGATGAAATCAGAGCCAAGGGCGTAAAGGTAGCATTTGTGACCCTGCATGTGGGCCTTGGCACCTTCCGCCCCGTAAAGGCCGAAAACATCGAAGACCACCATATGCACTCCGAGCATTACTATCTGCCTGCCGAAACGGCGGCCATCATCAACGAAACCAAACAAAACGGCGGCACAGTGTTTGCCGTGGGCACCACCTGCACCCGCACACTGGAGAGTGTGGCCACCAAATGGGGCGAAATCCGCGAGGATGAAGGGGATACCGATATTTTCATCTATCCCGGTTACCGCTACAAGGCCGTGGATGCTCTGATTACCAACTTCCATTTGCCCGAAAGCACGCTGATTATGCTGGTGAGTGCTTTTTGCGGATATAATAATGTAATGAATGCCTACAAAATCGCCGTGGAGGAGCGCTACCGCTTTTTCTCCTTCGGGGATGCAATGCTGATTGAATAACGGAGAAGCCTTTATGTTTAAATTGTTAACCAAAGACGGTGCTGCACGCCGGGGTGAATTCACGACGGTTCACGGCACGGTGCAGACCCCGGCATTTATGAATGTGGCAACCTGCGGTGCCATCAAGGGCGGCCTTTCCGCTTTTGACCTGAAGGAAATCGGCACACAGGTGATGCTGTGCAATACTTATCACCTGCACGTGCGCCCCGGGGATGAGCTGGTGCGCGACATGGGCGGCCTGCACGAATTCACCCGCTGGGACGGCCCGATTCTGACGGACAGCGGCGGATTTCAGGTGTTTTCCCTTGCCAAGCTGCGCAAAATCAAGGAGGAGGGGGTTTACTTCAACTCCCATGTGGACGGGCGCCACATCTTTATGGGCCCAGAGGAGAGTATGCGCATCCAGTCCAATCTGGGCTCCACCATCGCCATGGCCTTTGACGAATGTGTGGAGAACCCCGCCGCCTACGAATACGCCAAGGATTCCTGCGCCCGCACCGAGCGCTGGCTGGAGCGGTGCAAGGCGGAAATGGACAGACTCAATGCTTTGCCCGGCACGGTGAACCCCAATCAGCTGCTGTTCGGCATCAATCAGGGCGCGACCTATGAAGATTTGCGTGTGGCCAACATGAAAAAAATCGCCAAACTGGATTTGCCCGGCTACGCCATAGGCGGCCTTGCCGTGGGCGA
>JAZRWZ010000187.1:0-2214 GCA_045599985.1 Acutalibacteraceae bacterium
ACGCTGCACACGGCGGGGCAGCGGCGGGTCAGGATTTCCGCCAGCCCGGCCTCGTCGGGCAGGGAGTTGCCGTTGATGACGGCGCAGGCCATAATCTGCCCCGTCATCTCCGCCTTGCGCAGATAGATGTGGCGCAGCAGGCCCCGGTGGGTGATTTCGTTATAGATGCTCACCTTGCGGGTAAGGATGTATTCCTCAAAGCCGTTCAGGATTTCCTCAAACTCGGCGGGCTGCAGGGGGCAGAAGCGGCACTCCGTAACACGGTGGCTGTGGGCGGAGAAAAAGCCCATGGCAATGCCGTTTTCCGTTTGCGCCACGGGGAACTGTGCCTTGTTGCGGTAGCCCCGGCGGCCGTCGGCAGCCAGAATGGGCTCGGGGGTGATTTCGGTTTTGCCGATGCGCCGCAGGCAATCGGCCACAAAATCCCCCTTCACGGCGGCCTCCGCCTCATAGGTCATGTGGCGAAAAACACAGCCGCCGCACCGGGCGTAGGCCGGGCAATCCGCCTCCACCCGGTGGGGGGAAGCGGTTTTTACGGCGTGCACTTTGGCAAAGGCATAGGTGGGCTTCACTTTTAAAATGTGGGCTTCTATCTCATCCCCCACGGCGGTCATGGGCACAAACACCGTCATGCCCTCGTGGCGGCCGATGCCGCTGCCCTGAGCGGTGCAGGCCTCAATGGTGAGGGGGATGATATCGTTTTTCTTCAGCGGCATAGGCTCTCCCTGCAATCGGAACGGATTTTGTAATCAGACGGATTTTTTCTCGACGAAATCAACGAAGCGGTTCCAGTCCTCACGGGACATATAATGGCTCCCCTTGCGCACATGGTAGCCCACATCCGCATCGTGCAGGCTTGTGCCGATGGGCGGGAATTCCTCACAGGTCAGGGGCTTTTTGCCCAGCAGCTCATAAACGGGGCCCACGGCAAGGCAGCTGCGCAGCTCGGCATTGGGGTCGGCCCAGCGGTCCAGCTCGGCGGAGGCGGCGTACACATGGCGGGGTGCCGACAGTGCCAGCAGAAAATGCTGGTCAAAGGGCAGGTCGTCCTCACGGTTGGCGTATTCGGCAAAGCGGGGGCAGAACCAGAAGGGGAACTGCCGGGTGATGTCGGCAATCATCTCGCTGCCCTCAACGGCATCACGGAACAGGGCGCAGCCGCCGCAGCCGGAGTCGTTGGAGTACACGAACTGAAAACGCTCATACATGGCCCCTGCCAGCAAAGCGGTTTTGCCCAAACGGGAGTGGCCCGAAACGGCCAGTCTGTTTTCATCCGCGTAGGGCTGCTCCGCCAGATAATCCGCCACAAGGCCGGCGGCCCATGCCCACAGCATCAGCTTGCCGGGAGCGGTGGGCCGGGTGCGGTCAATCTGCCAGAAGGCGGCGGCGCCGCTCTCAAAATCGTTGTTATCCCCCGCTACATCCTCATAATAAAAGGCGGCCACGGCCATGCCTCTGTCGCCCAACTCCTCCACGGGCAGGTAGTGGTTGGGGAAGTTGGGGTTAAAATTCATGCTCACCACGGCGGGGTGAGCCTTGCCGTCGTTGTGGTAGGCAATGCGCACGGGGAAGGAGAAGGTGCGGTCATCCTGAAAAGCGGTGAAGCGCACCAGTTCAAAGGTCATTTTAGAGGCGCAGTAATTTTCGCGGTGGTCCTCCACGGTGTAGGTCATCTTCTGGGGCTTGGGCAGAGGCATGCCGTATTCGTAACGGCACAGAATATCCCTGATTTCCTCCCTGCGGGCGGACCAGTCTGCGGGGTTGGTTACACCGCCCAGCACATCGGGCAGTTGGGGTAAAGGCAGCAAATTCATAATATGACCTCCGATTCTTTATTTTCCCTGCCATTATAGAATATTTCTTTTACAAATGCAACAGCGGTAATCGGTTGACAAACCCAAATCCGTTGATTACAATAAATCGAAGAATGGGAAGGCAAAAGGGATTTGAACACAATATGCCTTAAAAAGCGATCTTCACGCACATTCGGGCGTTTTTCGCCTAGAAATACGACAGTATTCCTGCGGCGAAGAAACACCCGACTGCACGCAAATCTCGGCATTTTAAGGTGCAAGCAGTTTTGGCGGACAGATTTTCTGCCAAGATGAGGCAAAAAGCACAGGAATACTTTGTGTATTCCGAGCATTTTTAACGAAATATTGGCAAAAATATGGCGCCAAAACCATATCGGGTACGAATCCCTTTTGCCAAAGA
>JAZRWZ010000188.1:0-1741 GCA_045599985.1 Acutalibacteraceae bacterium
AATCTGCCGCATAGTTGTTGGAGGCCTTTAACTTATTCCACAGATTTCTCACGAAGTCTGCAAAACTTATTCTTTTATGGCCGCTTATGATGTTGAACAGCGGAATAAAATCGTTGTTGTTGTTTAACACATAATCGGAACTGGCGGCATCAATCGTATTAAGGTTCAGCGACACGGTATTGTTTGCAATGGCGATGCCTGCACCTTCTGTGTAACTTGGCGTTTCCCCGGCAGGGCCTTGAGGCCCTTGCGGCCCCTGAATTCCCTGCTCTCCCTGTTCACCCTGCGGGCCTTGTTCTCCCTGCGGTCCCTGAATGCCTTGAGGGCCTTGGGGGCCGACTGCACCGGTTTCTCCTTTTTCACCCTTGTAGACAAGGTAAGCACTGCTTTCGGTATTCACCTGCAGGGTCTGTTCCTCTGCCGCGGCGGAGAGAGCATCGTTCACAATCTGTGCAAAAAGGCTCATCCCCTCACCCCCTCATGCACCGTCAGCCAATGGGAGCCGTCACCGTACAGCACCGTAACGGCTCCCGTCTCCGTATCCTCCGATTTGGCGCTGCCGGGGGCGGATTCATTGTAGGTCACCAGCTGAACCTCAAAAGGATAGCGGCCCGGAACGGCACCGATTTCCTTCAGAGGCAGCAAAAAGCAAAGCATATCGGTGGAGTCTTCTCCCCCGGCGCCGCTTGCCGATTTCTCCGTTTCCGCCGTGAAAAGATAGGTGCCCAATGCATTATCATCATTTTCCTCCGTGTTCAGTTCGCCCTCCCCCGCCCGCACCGTGTGCAGCAGGCAGCGAAAGCGCAGGCACTCATAAGTGGCGGGGCCACCGTTTGTGCCGGACAAATATCGCAGCTTCCGGGGTTCATTACCGCTGCTGAGCCGTATGGTTACGGGCAGCAGATCTTTTTCTCCTGCTTCCAGAATCACAATTCATCCCCCTTATCCTTTCGCGTAAAACTTATATTTGTCCCAGGCCAGCTTATCGTAAAACTGCTTGTCCTTTTCGGCATCGCGCTGCTTCTCATAATCCGTTTGTTCCTGTTCACGGCGGTTTTTCGCCGCATCAGCCACGGTATCGGCAAGAATTTTGCCGAAATCCGTCAGGGAGCCTGCTGCCAGTTTGCCGCCGTCCCACACGGCATCTGCCGCGTTTTTCCGCTGCTCGGCATACATATCGCCCTCATATTCCCAGGCTTTGAGCCGCTGCAGGTACTCGTTCCACTCCTCGTCGGAGAGATTCTCCGCCTGACGGAACAAATCATCCAGCTGATCTTCATAAGCGCTGTAACGGAGCTTATAGGCATCTCTCTCGTCCTCCTGCAAGCCCCTCAAATCCGATAAGCCCTGATTCAGCCTGTCGCCTTCATCCCGGTAACGCTCGTAGGCCTGCTCCTGCAGCACGGGAATCACATCATTGAGTTTGGATAAGTAATCCCCGTATGCCTGCGATGCCGCCGAGGCACCGTAGCTGTTGCCGTAGCCGCCGCTCAGAGCCGCCGCGTTTGCCGCCGCGTCCTCCATTGCCAGAGTGCCCTCCTTCACATAGCGGTCACGGTAGGCGCGATAGGTGGGGTCAACGGTAAAATCATACTGAAGAGGCTCCCGGTTTTCGATTTCCTTCATTTTGGCGTCAATCAGTTCCTTATAGGAATCCCGGTATTCGGGAGGGGCAGAAACAGCAGCGTCGATTTTAGCCTGCAAATCAAGCAAATCCTTCGATTTGGCATAGGTCGGTTTT
>JAZRWZ010000189.1:0-1862 GCA_045599985.1 Acutalibacteraceae bacterium
GAGCTGCTCACCAACTATAACGACCTGCTGCCCGAGCGTTACCGCAATGTAACCGAGGCACAGCGCAACGCAGGCCACGGCGGCGGCGATTACTTCATTGTGGAGGATTTTATCAACGCCATCCGCACCGGCATTCAGCCCGACCTGAATGTATACAAGGCCTGCGAATGGAGTGCCGTGGGCCTGCTCTCCTCTCTCTCCTGCACCAATAAGGGCAAGACCATGGAGGTGCCTCACTTCCGCCCCGCCATGCCTTTGGATGAGAAAAAAATCATTTTGAAATAAGTTGTTCGGAGGAATAAACGATGAAAACATTTTTACTGCAAGGCGATTCCATTACGGATTTCGGGCGCAATCGCAACGATTATAACGGCGGCGGCTCCTGCGGCTACGCCACCCTTACGGCGGCCAAGCTGGGCTTTGAGCATCCCGGTGAAATCACCTTTGTCAACCGCGGCATCAGCGGTGACCGCTCCGTGGATTTGTACGCCCGCATCAAGCGTGATTTTATTGATGTGAAGCCCGATTACATCAGCATCCTGATTGGCGTTAACGATGTGTGGCACGATTTTCACGACCAGCCCAACGGTGTTGCCGATGAAAAATACCGCATGGTTTACGGCATGATTATTGAAGAACTGCAAAAGGAACTGCCCGGTGTCAAAATCATTATTCTGGAGCCCTTCTGCCTGAAGGGAGCCGGTACCGAGAGCCACTGGGAGGAGTTTGATACCGAGGTGCGCAAGCGTGCCGTCAGCGCCAAGGCCGTTGCCGAGAAATACGGCCTGAAGTTTGTGCCCCTGCAGGATAAGCTGGATGCCGCCTGCGAAAAAGCAGAGGCTTCCTTCTGGCTTGGTGACGGTGTGCATCCCGCCCCTGCCGGTCATGAGCTGATTGCCCGCGAGCTCTGCGCCGCTTTTGAGGAAATCAAATAAAGAGTAAACGGATTTCACCCGCCGGGGAAACAGCCTTTCACCGTTTCTTCGCCGGGTGAATTTTTATTTCGGAGACTTGTACGGTTTTCCCTATTCTTTTGAAAAGAGGAAGCAGAATGAGAAAAATAACAGGGCTGCTGCTGTGCCTTTTGCTGTTGTGGGCCGTGCCCGCGGCGGCAGAGGCGGAGGAGACCCCGAAAACGGAGTTTTTAACCTATCCCTCCGAGGCGATTACCGCCTTTGACGAGGCCATGCTGCAGCGTGGCGCGGAGGACGATTTGTTTAAAGGGAATGTGGGGTATGGGGAAACGGGATTATTCGTTTCGCCTTACTATACCTGCACAGTCAACGGGCAGACCGCGCCCGTTTACGCCTCTCTCTGCTACGACTATGAGAGGGATTTGTGCGTGCTCCAATCCTTTTGCACCCTGTGGGTCACCCCCGGCACGCCGTTGGAGGTGGTGCTCAATGCTGCCATGCCCGTGCAGAGCGGAGTGATTCTGCCCTCCCGGCGGGGAGTTGACTGCGATGCCCGCGACAATACGGTATCCTTTTGCGTAAACAAAAGCGGCTCCTACACCCTGCTTATTAACGGTGACGACCAAAGGTATGTTTTTGCGCTGTTTGTAAAGGATTACACCGATGAGGCGGCGGAAATCCGGGCGCTGAAGGAAAAATACGGGGAGGAAAAGGTGAAGGTTTTCCCCAAAGGGCGGTACGATGCGGAATATATAGATGTGTCGTCCTATGATGCCGTGTATTTCGAGCGGGGCTCCTATTTCCATGCCGTTCACCGCTATGAAATCCGGGATGAGGAGGCCATGAATTCCCTGCCGCCCCGCCGTGCTTTTTTTGAATACTCCGGCAAGCAGAACGGCGTGGTGACGGGCTTCGGAACCCTTGATTTTACCCCCCTTGACCGCAAGG
>JAZRWZ010000190.1:0-1299 GCA_045599985.1 Acutalibacteraceae bacterium
GAGAAATCGGCAGGGAGCTTTTGTGTTTAACCCGAATAGCAGGGGTTATTTGATTTGCAGGCTTGCTTTTTATCTTTGACAAAAGTATAATGGAAAAAATGCAAATCGGAGGTGTTACAGTGATAAATGTTCTTGATTTCGGCGCAAAGGGCAACGGAATAACCGACGATACCGCGGCGATTCAGGCAGCTATTGATGCCACTGCCGAGCGCGGCGGTGGGAAGATATTCTTTCCCTACATGCCTGGGGGATACCGTATAGCTTCTCCTGCGCGGGAGCTTTATGACGGAAGTCCGCTGAGGTCACAGCTTGTTATTCCGCCTGTAATGGGCAATAACATTCAACTTGAGGGTGAAATGCCCTGCAAACTGCTTAACTCCTACATTGTCCGACCGAAGGATGAAGCCACCGAGGCGGCGAATTTTTCTCCGACAGTGTTCGGTCTTGAAAATCACAACACTTTTCTTTTCTCCGACTGGGAGGCACCCGAGGAGCACGATCCCGAAGCAAGGCCGTGGTCAATTCTTGCGGCACCGCAGGGCACATCCTGCAAAGGAAAGTTCAGCACTTCAATGTTCTCAATTACAAATCTTGAATTCCGTGTGGCAATGAGCCGCGAAAAAATGTATCCCACGCAGACCGCCGTTAATCTGCAGAACGTGTCGCGGGTAAACATTACGGATTCTCAGTTCTGTCTGAACGAGGAGGTAGGGGACACGCTTCTCGGCAAGGAGCTTCAGCCTAATCCGTGCCACTGCGCAGGCCTGATTCTGCCGGGCGATCAGAACGATGATGTGGTGCTGCGCAATGTGGCGGTTCAGGGCTTCCGTTACGGGCTGGTGGCAGGGGAGCACGTGGTTTGCGAATACCTGTATGTGCACAACTGCGAGGAAGGAATCACCTTTCACGATTGCTCCCATCTTTCCGTGTTTCAGCACATTGTTGCACAGCGCAACACCGTGATTCTTTCCACCGCGCGCGAGGCGCTTTTCGGCATGGAAAAAGGCCCCTGCCGGGTGCTGGTGCAGTCCCTCAATTTTGAATCGGATCAGAATCTGCTGCCGGCGGTGAACCGGATGCGCTATGGGGTGTATGACCCCGAGGGCAGGCTTTCCGGCTTCCTGATGTGGCTCAAGCCGTGGGGCGTGCAGGAATTCCCCGCCGTGTGCGGCGAGGCGTTTTGCATCACTCCCTTTCGGCGGTGACCCCGCGGCAGACGGGCAAAAACAAAACAGAAAAAAGGAACCGGGACGCGCTCTTTCGAGAAGCGTATCCCGGCTTTTTGTTACTTTGATGGAT
>JAZRWZ010000191.1:0-6463 GCA_045599985.1 Acutalibacteraceae bacterium
AAAAAACGGCATAATAATCCGTTCCCCATACCCCAAAAAGCAGAAAATCCCGCTCCGAATATTCGGAGCGGGATTTTCTGCTTTTTGGGGTATGGGGAACGGATTATTATGCCGTTTTTTTGAAAACACAGGGGAGAGAGAATCAGAAACAAAACGCCCGGTATAGCGCCATTAATCCTCAAAATAAACGGTGCCCACACTCCACCCGGGAATGTTCTTGATTTCAACCGTCATTTCGTTTCCGTTCACCGTAAAACCGGGAGTGTAAGCTTCGTCTTTATCCATATAAACGGGCTTTTCGCTGTAAGGATTGCGGATTTTTACGGTGACCTTTTCGCTCCCGTAAAGCTCGCAGTTGATGACGGAAAAGGAGAAGACCTTGCCGTCCTTCATCCGGGGGATAATGACGGATTGCAGGGCGCTTTCCACATAGGCCGGAACGCCCTTTCCGAGGTAATCCGCAACGGTGAGCAGGAAATTTCTTCTGTCGGTGCAGACGATGTTCGTCCACGGCTCATAGCCCAGCACGGCCCATTGGCTGCCGTATTCCGTTTTGGTAAGGGCTTCCGCAATTCCGAAGGGGTACTTGCCGGGGGTCGGCGCAACATCCCGGGCATTGGTGTCGTAGCGGCTCAATACCGTTACACCGCTGCCGCAGGGAGTAAGCCTGAAATCATAAATGGGGCAGCAGATGGATTTTTTCCATTTTTTGCCCCGGAAAGTGCCGGTAATTTCGTTATCCTCATACTCGATACGGAAGGGGCGGGATTCGATTTTCTCGGCTGTTATGCCCAGCTTTTCGCCAAAGCCCCTTTGAGTCAGGGCGCAGGCGGCAGCGCCGTCGGCCAGCACGTTCCGCTTTAAAAGGGCTTCGATATCCTCATCGGAGATGACCTCGGCTATCTCCCCTGTGAGAATGCACAGCCCCTCGCCCTGAAAGTGGGTAACGGGAATGCCGGTTGTGATAAGAGAATCGTGGCAGAAAACCGGCTCACGGGCATAGGCCAGAGGCTTTTCGTCCCGGCTCAGTTTTCTTTTCCACATATTGCCTGAATGGTAGAGAGAAAGCCCGCCCGGGGCGGTGGCGGAGGAAAGCTCTGCCAGTTTTTCCCAGTATTTCCGGTTGGCGGAGAAGGCACCAAACATTTTGTTGTGCCAGTCAAAGCTTTCATAGTCATTCATAATCATGGCATAGCTCATGGCATTGGCGCCGCGGGCAAAATTGACCGTGGTTTCAAAGCAGGTGGATGCAATGCTTTTGCCGTAAACCACATCGGGAAGATTCTCGATTTCAGGCCGGATTTCTTTGACATAGGGCGGCAGCATGCTGTTCTGGTAATCAATCTGCATGGATTTACAGAGAATATCGTTGGGGTTATGGGCATCGTAACACCCGCCGCCGGGTCTGCTTTTGGCAGGTTTTCCGCTGCCGTCACGCAGGCCGTCAAAAATATAATCAAAATTAAATCCCGTAAGGCCGCCGTTGCAGTAGAACTGGTAACCCATCTCGGTATCGGGTGAAATATCGCAAACGGTTTTGGCCATAAGGCGGGCAAAATCGTAAAGGCTTGCCCGGGTAAAGGCGGCATACATCTCACGGTATTTCGGGTCGCCGTAGCCGATGGCCTCCACAAGGGATTCGCGGGTGAATGCGGTGCCGTACTGCTGATTGAATTTCCGAATGCAGTTATCGCAGAAGCAGCCCTCGCTCACGGGGGCGTGATTCACGGGGCGCAGGTCATCGTCAAACCACACGGTGTGGGGCTTGATTTCGGCATAGGCTTGCAGCTCTTTCACAACATAGTCCCGGAAGTGCTCGCCGTTCCAGCAAAAGCAGTAGCCCGCCACCGTGCCGTCACAGCCCACAAGGTGCTCCGCCTTTGAATTCTCATAAATCAGCCCGCCGCAGTCCTGCGCTTTCATGTATTCGCCGTGGCCCAGGGTGTTGCTGATTTGCAGGGAGACCCGCACCCCGATTTTGCGGAATTTTTCTGCCTGCTCCATGATGGTTCGGGCGGTTTTTTCGTGAACCTCAAGGTTCGGGAAGCCGTAATCGGAGGCAAACCAGACCTCATCGCAGCTGCCGGGATTGTTTTTGATGGTGTTCACAAGCTTATCAATAAACGCGGGATTTTTCTGGGTGGCCGAGCCGAGTCGCTGAGTAAGCATACAAAATCCTTCTTTCAAAAATGTGTTTTGTCATCGGTTCATTTTAACACATATTTTTGCCTGTAATCAATATGAATCTGCGGTTTTATATCAGCCGGAATGGGAGAACGGTCATCAGCGGAACGGGGGCTATGGGCGGCGAAAAGCAGGGGATTTTCTTTTGATAATCCGGGCTCTTCCCTTGAATCGGGAAAAAGGATGTGTTATGATAATGGAACATAAGATAAACTATAATAGGGGAGTATCGGAAAATGGAATTGAGCAATCAGAACGGAATTTCCGGTGCCGAATTACTTGAGGCGCTGAAAACCTCCTTGGCGGGCAAAAAGCTTGGCAAAGTGCTGCTGCTGCCCCCCGATTACACCCGGCTCTACTCCGGCGCAGGCCGCATTACCGCCGCCTACTACGATTTGTTGAAGGATACCTGTCAGGTGGATATTCTGCCCGCTCTGGGCACCCATGAGCCCATGACCCGTGAGGAATGCCTTGCCTTTTTCGGTGAGGGTGTGCCTTTTGAAAAAATACTGGTGCACAACTGGCGCACGGATGTGGTGAAGCTGGGTGAGGTGCCTGCCGACTTTGTCAGCGGGGTATCCGAGGGCCTTGTGAACAATAAAATCGACGTGGAAGTAAACCGGTTGATTATGGATAAGAGCTATGACCTTATCATTTCCATCGGTCAGGTTGTGCCCCATGAGGTGGTGGGCATGGCAAACTACTCCAAAAATATATTTGTGGGCTGCGGCGGCAGCAGCATGATAAACTCCTCCCATATGCTGGGCGCATTCTACGGGATGGAGCGCATCATGGGCAGGGATTATTCCCCCGTGCGCCGCGTGTTTGACTATGCGCAGGAGCATTTTCTTGCCGATGTGCCCCTGATGTATGTGCTCACGGTTACCACCAACACCGGGGACGAAACCTATATTCACGGCTTGTTTATCGGTGAAAAGCTGGGGAACCAGCGTGTGCTTTTTGAAAAGGCGGTTGCCATGAGCCAGCAGAAGAATCTGGTTCACCTGCAAAAGCCCATTCAAAAGGCGGTTGTGTATCTGGACCCCCGGGAATTCAAAAGCACATGGCTTGGCAACAAGGCCGTGTACCGCACCCGTCTGGCCATTGCGGATGGCGGCGAGCTTGTGGTGCTGGCCCCCGGTGTGCGCAAATTCGGTGAGGATGACCAGAATGATGCGCTGATTCGCAAATACGGCTATGTGGGCCGCGAGAATGTGCTGAAGCTGGTGAATGAGAATGAGGATTTGCAGCAGAATCTCTCCGTGGCTGCTCACCTGATTCACGGCTCCTCCGACGGGCGCTTCACCATTACCTACTGCACCAAGTACCTGACCGAGGAAGAAGTGAGGGGTGCCGCCTTCGAATATATGCCCTATGAGCAGGCGGCGGCGCGCTACAACCCCGCCGAGCTGAAGGACGGCTTCTGCACCATGCCGGACGGGGAAGAAATCTTCTTTATCAGCAACCCCGCCTTGGGGCTTTGGACTGTGGATTAAGGCAATATATAATGTAATATAATTATATATATAAAAGAAAGGACTAAACAGCGATGAAAAAATCTGATATCGGCCTTATCGGCCTTGCCGTTATGGGCGAAAACCTTGTAATGAATATGGAGAGCAAGGGCTTTACCGTTTCCGTTTACAACCGCACCGCCGATAAGGTGACTCATTTTACGGAAGGCAGAGCCAAGGGTAAAAATATTGTGGGCACCTATTCTTTGGAGGAGCTGGTAGCCTCTTTGGAAAAGCCCCGCAAGGTTATGATGATGATTAAAGCGGGCAGCGCCGTGGACGACATGATTGAAAAGCTGATTCCTCTTATGGAGGAGGGCGACATCATTATTGACGGCGGCAACTCCCACTTCCCCGACACGGCAAGACGCACCGCTTATGTGGAGAGCAAGGGTCTGCTGTATATCGGCACCGGCGTTTCCGGCGGCGAAGAGGGCGCTTTGAAGGGCCCCAGCCTGATGCCCGGCGGCTCCAAAGCGGCATGGCCTTTTGTAAAGCCGATTTTGCAGGCCATCTGCGCCAAGGTGGAGGACGGCTCCCCCTGCTGTGACTGGGTGGGCGAAAACGGTGCAGGCCATTTTGTAAAGATGGTGCATAACGGCATTGAGTACGGCGACATGCAGCTTATCTGCGAGGCCTATCAGCTCATGCGTGACCTGCTTGGCATGACCGCCGATGAGATGCACGAGGTGTTTGCCAAGTGGAACGAATGCGAGCTTGACAGTTATCTGATTGAAATCACCCGCGACATTCTGGCCTATAAAGACGAGGACGGTTCCCCGATTGTTGAAAACATTCTGGACACCGCCGGTCAGAAGGGCACCGGCAAGTGGGCCAGCATTGCCGCCTTGGATGAGGGCATTCCTCTTACCCTGATTGGTGAGGCCGTGTTCTCCCGTTGCCTGTCCGCCATGAAGGAGGAGCGTGTTGCCGCCTCCAGGGAAATCAGCGGCCCCGCCGTTCACTTTGAGGGTGACAAGGCACAGTTCACGGAGGATATCCGTAATGCTCTGTATGCCGCCAAAATCGTTTCCTACGCCCAGGGCTACACCCTGATGAGAGCCGCTGCCGGAACCTACGGCTGGAACCTGAACTACGGCGGTATTGCCCTGATGTGGCGCGGCGGATGCATCATCCGTTCCGTCTTCCTTGGCAAAATCAAAGAGGCCTTTGACAACAACCCCGATTTGACCAATCTGCTGCTTGACCCCTACTTTAAGGATATTATGGAAAAGGCACAGGCCGGCTGGCGCCGCGTTTGCGCCGCTGCCATTGCCAACGGCATCCCCGTGCCCGCCATGACTACTGCTCTGAGCTATTTTGACGGTTACCGCTGCGAGCGTCTGCCCGCCAACCTGCTGCAGGCTCAGCGCGATTACTTCGGCGCCCACACCTATGAGCGTGTTGACCAGCCCAGAGGCAAGTTTTTCCACACCAACTGGACAGGTGAGGGCGGCGACACCGCAGCCAGCCAGTATAACGCATAAGGAGGAACCGATATGCAGATGAAAAAAGATTATACATGGGCTCTGGTTGTGCCCACCAGCATGGGTGTGCGCATTTGCCCCCCCGACGGCCAGCCCGTGGCCTCGTCCAATATGTTCATGATGCAGGCCACCAGTGCCGAAACCAATGTGGCAAGCATTGCTTCCTACCTGGGCCAGCCCGTTAAGGTACTGACCACCTTTGTGGAGGGCAGCCCCATTGCCGATTTTATCAAACGCGACCTTCGCTCCCGCGGTATGGTGTTTGAGGGCAAGGATGTGCCTCAGGGCGGCCCCTGGGGATACCGCCACCAGTTCAACATTGCAGACAGCGGCTGCGGCTCCCGCGGGCCCCGTGTGTGCAATGACCGTGCAGGTGAAGTTGGCAGAACTCTCAGCATAGAGGATTTTGATGTGGACCGCATCTTCGGCAAAGAGGGTGTGGCTGTGCTGCATCTCTCCGGCCTGATTGGTGCCCTCTCCGCCGAAACCAGCCGTTTCTGCCTTGAGCTTGCCCGTGCCGCCAAAAAATACGGCACACTCATCTCCTTTGATTTGAATTACCGTGCCACCTTCTGGAAGGGCAGAGAAGAAGAGCTCAGTGCCATTTTCTCCGAGATTGCCTCTTTGGCAGATATCCTTGTGGGCAATGAGGAAGATTTCCAGCTTTGCCTCGGTATTCAGGGCCCCGAAGCGGGCGGCAAAGACCTTGCCTCCAAAATCGAGGGCTTCAAGGGCATGATTGAATGTGTGCGTGCCCAATACCCCAACGCCTCCGTTTACGCCACCACCCTGCGTCAGGTCATCAACGCCAACACCCACCTGTGGGGCGCCATCATGTTCTGTGACGGCGAGTGGCAGGTTGTGGAGCCCCGTGAAATCCGTGTGCTGGACCGCATCGGCGGCGGCGACGGCTTTGTGGGCGGCCTGCTCTATGCCATCATCAAGGGCTGGGAGAGCGAAAAGTGGATTCAATTCGGCTGGGCTACCGGCGCACTGGCCACCACCTTCCTTACCGACTATGCACAGCCTGCCGATGAGGACATGGTCTGGAGCGTCTGGAGCGGCAACGCGAGAGTAAAGAGATAAGACAACACAATAATATTAAGAAGCGGTGCTTTGCTGTCAGGTGACAGAGAAGCACCTCTTTTTTGCCTTGGCAAAAGGGATTCGAACCCGATATGGTTTTGGCGCCATATTTTTGCCAATATTTCGTTAAAAATGCTCGGAATACACAAAGTATTCCTGCGCTTTTTGCCTTGCAGATGGGGTGCATAATTG
>JAZRWZ010000192.1:0-7220 GCA_045599985.1 Acutalibacteraceae bacterium
CGTCCCCGACGATAGTGTAGGTTTTAAGAGCGGTGCCGTCCCAGGTAATCGTCTGACCGACACCTGCGCCCTCATCAGTTACCTTGCATGCCTGGCGGATATTGATATCGTCATCCGCTACTTCCTCATAAGGGTTTGTTGAAAATCCTCTGTAAATTTTAATGGGCAGTGCGGAAACACCGTCAAAGAGATAGTCATTCTCCATGGTGGAAAGCATTTCGTCGCACAAAAAGATTTCGCCTGTTTTGCCAACAAGACCGGCATCATCTTTCACTTTCATGGTTACCGTGAAAATTTCGGTCTTCTCTGCGGGCAGCATGAAGTCGGCATCATTTTCGGTATTGCGACCGAACTCCTTCGCAACGAAGTTATACTTCGATATCATGTCCTGATCCCACTCGACGGGATAATACTGTATGCCTGTGATAAACCTGCCATTGGAATAGCCGTATTCCGTGGAGAGAGGTTTGGAATTTACATCAAGCAGATCCGTGATGCCGTCGGCATAGGTGATGGATGAACCGTCTGCTTCAAAGACGTCTTTATCATAAGCAAAAGCCACACGGAACTGACGAAGAGGAAAGTCGGATTTGATGGAAAATGTTACATCAAATGTGTCACCGGGCTTGAGAGAAGCGGGAGCGTCTGTGTCAAAATACAGAGTGGCATGGGCCTTGCTCTCATCACGGTTGACGAAAACAAAAACCGTATCGCCATACTCATTAATCTCAACCTCTTCACAGGCCCAGACTTCGTCGTAAACATCCTGACATTGATTATACGCCGCAGAGATACCTTCTCCGGTTTCAAGGGCAGCTTCAGCCGCTTCTCTTGCCGCGAGAATGGCAGCCTCCGTTGAGTCCTTGTAGTAGTGTGCATTGCGTTCGTTCGGAAGATGACTCAGGACACCATCCAGCTGTGATGCCGTAACTGCGGAGGCCGGAATCGCCATGAGGGGCATGGCCGTCATCAGCATCAGCAGTGAAAGCAGAAGTGCCAGTGGCTTTTTGATTTTACTCATTTTCGCATTTCTCCTTTGTTTGTGATTTTTCAGTTCAGTATATCTCAAACGGGCTTAAATAGTTAAATATTATTTTAATATATAATTCATCCCTTTTTCAATATTTTTTTCGCATTTTGGAAGAAATTTCCGATTCCCGGAGCAAATTCGGACATTTTATACCGATTCGGCATGATTTAGAGATTATTCAAAAGCAAAAGCGCCCCGCTTCACACGAAACGGGACGCTTTTTGTGATAATACATGAAAAATCAAGCCGTCAAATCTTGATTTTTTTGAACAAATGCGGATATAAACCTATGATGGCAAAAGTGGAAACCGCATATCTTACCAGACGGAAAACAAGTGAGAGCCATTCTGCGCTGATTGCTTCCTCGGGGATTTTCAGCACCGCACTGACGAGGGCAAAAACCACAACGCCCAGAACAGGTCTCAAAATAAAGCTCCACCATTTCTTTGCCGGTTCAAAGCCGACAAATTTTTCTTCATAAATAAAGCCGAGAAGCAGCCCGAGGGTAAGGCCCCAGGAGGACCAGAACTCATTGTCACGGCAGAAGAAGAATCCCGCACTGCCAATCACAAGAATAGCGATAAAACCAATTTTATATCCGAATCTGTTTTCCACAGCGCCCAGAACGAACACCATGATGATACCCAAAGCCCAGCCGAGCATAACATCGGTGGGATAATGAACACCCAGATAGACGCGTGAAACGCCGATAAACAGGGGCAGGAAAATACCCAGAATGACGAACAGCGTCTTTTTTACTCTGTATGCAAGGGTACCGTAAACGGCAACGGACATGGAAGCGTGAAGGCTCGGCATGGAATAGCCCTGGTCAATGGGAGACATAATGTCGCCGTCGGAGTGAGCGGGACGCAGGCACTTAACGCCTGCATTATCCATATAGGGTCTGCGGCGCAAAGCAACACCTTTGATAAGGGTTCCGAAAATCATTGTGCCGGCAAGCGCAAGAGAAACCTTGCGGCCCAGCTCTTTGTTAAAGCACCAATAGATTAGGCCCAGCACAACAATGATAAGATATTCTTCACCGAGCATGGTGAAAAAAACCGCAATGGAAGATAGAAGACTTCCGGTAACGGATTGAAGTGTCTCTATCAAGCGCACTTCCCAATCAAAGAAAAATACATTACCCATAAAATACAACTCGCTTTATCAGTTTTTGATATGCTTTCCGGCGACAGCGGCTGTAATACCGCTGCCGCCGGATTATTTCTGCCGATTCCGAAAAACTGACCGTTTGCAAAAACGGTTATCGGGACTTACTTCTTTTGGAAAAGACCCCTGAAGAAATTACCGATTCTGTTGAAGAAGCAGACTATCTTGCCGAAGAAATTATCCTTGTGAGTCTTTCCGCACTTGGGGCAGATACCGTCATCATGGCCGCTGGGCCCGCCTTTCAGCTCTTCGATTTCGGCTTTTGCTTCTTCAAGCTGTTCGGTGAGTTCTTCCACCTGTGAAGTCTTCTTTTCGATATCTTCATGAGCATCGGCAATCTCGTCTTCAAGGTTTTCGACGTTCTTCTCCAGTTTCTTTATCTCCTCGGTCTTTTCGGCAACCTCGGTCTCCTTTGCCTGAACGGAAGCTTCCAGATTTGCGACGCTCTTTTCAAGTTCACCGATGGTCTTTTCTTTCTCGGCGATTTCGTCTTCCTTTTCCTTTACTTCATTTTCAAGCTCGGAAACGCTCTTTTCGAGTGCGGCAACTTCGTTTTCCTTTGCGGCAAGCTCGTCATCCTTAGCTTTGACGGCCTTTTCAAGCTCGTCAACGCTCTTTTCGAGTGCGGCAATCGAATCTGTCTTTTCAGCGATTTCCTTGTCCTTGTCTTCAACCGTCTTTTCAAGGTCGGCAACGCGCTTTTCAAGGTCGCTTACGGCTTTTTCCTTTGCGGCGATTTCCTTGTTCTTGTTTTCTACGGTCTTTTCAAGCTCGTCAACGCTCTTTTCAAGGTCGGCCACCGTCTTTGCCTTTGCGGCGATTTCCTCGTCCTTTGATTTCACAGCCGCATTCAGTTCATCAACGCTCTTCTGAAGGGCGGCGATTTCTTCGTCCTTTGCGGTGGAGGATTTTTTAAGAGCATCCAGCTCGGCCTCTTTAGCCTCAAGCTGTTTTGCCAAAGCCGCTTTTTCGGATTCGGATTTTTCAAGGTCAGATTGTGCTTTGCTCAAAGCGGTATTCGCCTGAGCAAGGTCACTCTGTGCTTTTTCAAGTTCGGATTCGAGAGCGGTTACCTGCCCATTTGCCGCGGCGAGGTCTTTATTTGCCCGGGCAAGGTCTGTATTTGCCTTTTCAAGGTCGGCGGTAAGAGCGGTTACCTGCTCGTTTGCCGCGGCGAGGTTTCCTTGGGTTTTCATCAGCTCATCCTGAGCATTCGCCAGGCTGGCGGTAAGGGATTCCACCTGCGCTTTTGCCGTGGTAAGCTCGGTATTATACCCCGACAACTCATCTTTTACCTTGTCAAGCTCTTTATTGAGGTCTTCCACCTGCTTGTTGGCTTTCTCAAGGGACTCATTTGCCGCTGCCAGGTCTGCCTGAGCCGCTGTGAGAGCAGTGGATTTTTCGGAAAGCTCTTTCTTTGTTGCATCGAGTTCGGTCTGAGCTGCGGCAAGGCTCTGTTCCGCTTCTTCGAGAGCTTTGGTTTTTGCCTCTAAATCGCCCTCTGTGTCTTCAAGTTCTTTCTTTACCTTATCAAGAGCATCATTTGCATCCTTGAGTTTATCCTCGGCTTTTTCAAGAGCCTCGGTCTTTTCTGCCAGCGATTTCTGCGTTTCGGTAAGAGCCGACTGCGCCTCGGCAAGGGAAGTCTTTGCCTCTTCAAGGGCGGCATCTGCCGCTTCCTTGTCAAGCTGCATCTGAACGGTGGCTTCTCCCAGTTTCTTTGCCGCGGCAACCTGCTCGGCTGTCTCGGCCGCATCAATCACTGCCTCAACATCGGCAAGGATGCTCTTCATCTCGTCAGATTGCTTTTCGCCTGCCATTTCGGAAATGGCATCCTTCGCATCTGTTTTTGCCAGAGTGACATCGGCTACGGCGGATTCTTCCGCTTCAAGCTTTGTCAGTGCATCGGTAAGAATGGCGCTGACTTCCTCGGCGCTCTTAGCCCCGTTGACCAGCAGCTTTGCCATGCGCACAATGCTTTGACCCCTGCTTGTGGAAGCGGTAACGGAATCCAGCGTATCCAAAGCATCGGCCACCGCCGCCTCGGTCTTCATCTGATTGATGGTTTCAATGGCATCTGCCAGTTTCTTTGTGACCTCGGAGCCGGTCGTTGCCTTTCCGATTTCTGTTTTTGCCTCCTCGGCATATGCCTTAACCGCATCATCGCCGTCTGCGGCAATGCTGTCAATGGCATTTTCGGCTGCCGTAATAATGTTGATGAGTGCCTCGGCAAGGCCTTCCCCGGTTTTGTCCTCGGTCTTGACATAGCCGCACTTGGTGCAGGTGTATTCCGTTACATCGCCCTTAACTACGCCTGCGCCGAAGGTGTGCGCCTCAAGGCCGGATGCCACATCATGGCCGCAGGAAGAAGCAAACCAGTGTGCCGCCTCGTTACGGCTGTATTTTGTTTCAAATGTGTGCTCGTGAACGTCGGGAGTATACACCGCCTTTACGGTGATGCCTCCAACCGTGAGCGTATATGCGCTCCATGCGCCCGTGTAGCCTGCTTTTTCGGGCACTTCGGGCTCCTCAAGCGACAGTGTTTCCACCGTATATGTCACATTATCCACAAGTTCACCGTTGGCAATAAATCTTGCGGTGTATTCGATGGCCGTGTATTCCGCCTCTACGGTGATGCCGCCTGCCGCAAGAGTGTATGCCTTCCACTTGCCGGTGTAACCGATTTTTTGGGGAACGGCGGGTTCGTCCAGCTTATCCATGCTGAGATTATACTCAACCTTGCCGATTTCCTTACCGTCAACCACGAATGCTGCGGTGTAGGTTATGGGTTCAAACACGGCATAGAATTCCAGGTCGGAATCGGGCATGGTGTCGGGAATGGCGGGAGTCCAGCCCATGAAGTGATAGCCTTCCATATGCGGGTCTTCGGGCTTGATTATCTCACTGCCGAATACAACATCCTCTTCGGTCTTTTCGCCGCCGATGTTCCATGTTACCTTGTTGACCTTTTTCTTAAAGGTGCAGGTGATAGTCACATCCTCCTCGGGCATGATGAAGCTCATACCGTCCGCTTCCAGAGCAGCCGGGGTAACGGTCAGGGTGTCAAGCTCATATCCTTCATCCGGCAGGGCGCGAAGGGTAACCTTTTCGCCGGAGGAAACCAGTGACCTGGAGGGCATAACCTTGCCGTGCTCACTTTCGGTAAGCGTAACGGTGCCGACCCTTGCAAATATACCCTTTATGGTCACGGTGCCGTTGGGCATGGTGAAGTTGCCGTCCTTGAGTTCGACATCGGGGGTAATTTCAAAGCCTACGAAGGAATATCCCTCATACACACCGGCAATGGGAGTAACCTCTTCACCGGCCTTCGGGAAATCGGGCAGGCAGGTAACAATTCCTCTGTCGCTTTCCTCAAATTCAATATGAGGTGTTTTTTCTATTTTTTCGCCCTCTGCAAGGTAAAGATAAATCTTGTCTTCGCCGTTGTGGCCTATACATTTATAACCTTTACCGTTCATGAATATATCGTATGCCGGGTCAATGGAAATAACATTGAGTGAAACGCTCTTGCCGAAGCCGTTTACCGGGTCGGTAATGCGGGGTGATTTGACAGATGCCGTGTTTTCAATGATGACTTTGTCGGCACAGGTTATGCCGCCCTTGCCCTGTGTTCCGGTATCGGCTGTCACAATACCGGCGGTAATCACAACTCCCTCTGTTTTCGTGCCGCCTATGGTGTATTCGCTATTGTCGCTGTGTGCAATGAGCATACCGCCGTTGACGGTGATTTTCTTTGAGGGCAAATCCTGCTCGCACACGCCTGCGCCCACTGCCGGAGCATTGTAGGCGTTGGCGTAAACCGTGCCGCCGTTAATGGTGATGTTTCCCGAGGCATAGCCGGAGGCTGCATTGGCATCTTTTCCGATTTTGCCGGAGCCGATGGCAGCCGCATAGGAGCCGGCAGCGCTGAAATAACTGCCGGCGGTTGCATGGATGGTGCCGCCGTTTATGGTGATGTCGCCTGCATCCTTGTTTTCCACGGAGCCGATGGCTGCACAATTTCGTTCGCCAATAACAGTGAGTGAGCCCTCGCCGTCAATGGTCAGTGAGCCGTATCTGCCGTCCATGGAAATACCGCCTGCGCCGCCGTGAAGGAAGTTTTCCGTATCCTTCTCCAGTGTAATTTTTACCTTACCTGACTGAGCAAAGCCGTCGTAGCCGGCTCCGATACTGATGGTTGAGCCTCCAACATCTCTTAAATTGATATTGACACCTGCCAATGTGATATTCGCATCCACATTGGGCGAAATGGCAATACTGTTTTGTGTTTCTTTATCGGGATTTGTGTTTTTGATGGTGATGGGTGAGGATTTTTTAACGGTCAGCACGCCGCCGTAGTAGGAAACGGCGTTGGGGTCAAAGGTGGGATTAAGCACGGTGAAATCGCCGTACTGCATTTCGGCGTAGCCCGATTCATTAAAGGGCACAAAGTCGATGGGCTTTCCGTTCACCTTGATTTCATGGTCTTTGGCGGTGAGGTAAACGTATGCATTGCCGTCCTCTTCATTTGTCACCCAGTGGGGCAGAGCTTCGCCGTCAACGGTAATGGTGTCAAAGTTTGTGTTCGGGATGATTGCGGGGTAAACTCTTTCGCCGTTTTCGTCTACCGGCACGGCGTCAATTCCGTTTTGCGTGATAATGCAGGTGTTTTTGGTGACGGTCAGCTTGCCTCCCGTTTCGTTTTCGTTGATTTCAAGGGAGCAGTTTGTGCCGCCCTCCAGATTCAGGCAGCCGCCGTTGATAACGGTGTTTTCACCCTTGCAGGTCATGGGCGTGAAGACTGCGCCCGTCACAATGTTCAGGCTGCCCATGCCGTCAATGGTAAGGTCGCCTTCACACACAAACGGCTGAGACTGGAAGCAGGTTATATAGTTTCTGCCGTTCAGGGTAAGGTGAACATTGGCTTTTTCAATATAGAGCCCCACATAATTCGGAGCGCCGCTAATATTCATATCCGCAAGGCAGATGGTGGCGGTCACGCCTTCTCTTACTCTGATGG
>JAZRWZ010000193.1:0-8160 GCA_045599985.1 Acutalibacteraceae bacterium
CAATAAAATCGGGATTTCGCTCCCCTATTTGATACAAAACATTTATTTTGTATCATTATTGCTTTTTTTCTTGGGGTATGATACACTGTATATGTCCCCCCCGATATTTCTGTTGAAAGGAGTCATTATGCGACGGGAAGAAATCGTAACCCTGCCTCGTGCCGTGCAGGATTATTTAAATTACATGGATAATATCAAAAGCAAATCCAAACTCACTGTTCTGGAGTACGGCTCCGATTTGCGTTTATTTTTTCGTTTCACGCAGGTTTACCGGAATCCGTCTTTAAGAAGCCTCCCCTTCGATTCCATTCCGGTTGCCGAATTGGACCTTGACTATATCAAAAAGATGACCCTTTCCGATGCTTATGCTTTTTTGAGTTATTGCAAAGATGAGCGGCATGATAACAATTCTGCCCGCGCCCGCAAGGCCATTGCCATTCGGCGCTTTTACAAATATCTGGAAATGCATCAGCTTATCAAAGAAAATCCCATGAAGGATTTGGAAAGCCCGAAAATCAGTAAATCTTTGCCAAAATATCTTACTCTTGACCAAAGTGTGGCACTTCTGAATGCGGTTGACGGTAAAAATAAAGAGCGGGATTATTGTATTCTTACTTTATTTCTAAATTGCGGCATGCGCCTTGCCGAGCTTTGCTCCATCAACATTTCCGATATTAAAGATAACGGTACCCTTGTCATCACCGGTAAAGGCAATAAAGAGCGCACGGTTTACCTGAATCACGCCTGCCTGCAGGCGATTGCCTCTTATATGCGGGTAAGACCTGCCGACGGTGTTATTGACCGGAACGCTCTGTTTATCAGCAGCCAGAAACGCCGAATCAGTCCCAAAACCGTGCAGCATATGGTTTACGGTTATCTTGATAAAATCGGACTTGGTGATGCCGGGTATTCCGTTCATAAATTAAGACACACCGCCGCCACATTGATGTATCAATACGGCGAGGTGGATGTGCTTCTTCTCAAAGAAATTCTCGGCCATGAAAACCTGTCTACTACTGAAATATATACCCATGTTCTGGATGAACAGCTGAAAAAAGCCGTGGATGCCAATCCCCTGAATCATTTAGGAAATAATAAAAAAACTGCCGAAAAGCCGCTGCAAAACGGCACCGAAAACGCAGGCAACAGCGGTAAAAAGGATTAATACAAATTGTCGGAATATAAATGAAGGAATGTCTTCTTTGCTGTGCTTTCCCGTTTCTTTTATCCCGTTCTCCGCAATTTTTCGGCTGAATACCCTGCTTTGTTTGCAGGAAATAATAAAGAATATTGTACATAAGACGACAGCCGGAATCAGAATAACAGCAGAAAAAGCCAATCCCGTTTTGCTGTTTGTACGGTATAATGTGCCGATAGCCATACCGATTATTGAACCTCGCAGCAAGCACAACACATCAACCCACATTCCGCCCAACACCGAAAAGCCTGACAGCAAACAACCAAATAAAAAGCACCCGTTAATCAAAACAGAGTCCAAAGAATTGGTCAGAATCCCCTGCCCTTCTTTTAACTTGAAATATCTGATACACAGTTGAGAAAACTGCGAAACAAGCGATTGGTCTCCGCTTGCTTTCAGAATTACTGCAGAAAGCAGGATTCCGACACAAAAAAGAAATACGTACTGTACGGTTAATCCGTTTTTTCCTATGTTGCGCAGCGCTTTTCCGTTCATGACCCAATATTTACCCTTTGCTTTTAACTTTTTCATTTTGAACAAGCCCCTTTCGTTATTTACAGCTTGTTCCATTTTATGATGTAAAGCAAAAAGATATGAAAAAAACCCGTATAGCCAAAACGCTTGTGTTGACTATACGGGTTAATTCATTATAATCGTATTTTATTTTGTGCCAAAGATTCTGTCGCCGGCATCACCAAGACCGGGAATGATGTAACCGTGGTCATTGAGTTTTTCATCAAGAGCGGCAACAAAAATATCGATGTCGGGATGAGCCTCGGACAAAGCCTTCAAGCCTTCGGGAGCGGCAATCAGGCCCATAAATTTAATGGATTTGGGGTTACGAAGCTTGATTTGAGTAATGGCATCAATGGCGGAGCCGCCGGTAGCCAGCATGGGATCAAGCACGATAACTTCTCTCTCTTCGATATCGGCAGGCAGTTTGCAGTAATACTCAACGGGCTTGAGAGTTTCGGGGTCACGGTAAAGGCCAATATGACCGATTCTGGCGGAGGGAACAAGGGAAAGCACACCGTCAACCATGCCGAGACCGGCACGAAGAATGGGAACAAAAGCAAGCTTTTTGCCTGCAATCACTTTGGTTTTGGCAAGCGCAACGGGAGTCTGAGTTTCTACCTCTTTCAAAGGCAGATCGCGGGTGGCTTCATAGCACATCAGCATTGCGATTTCGCTGACAAGCTCGCGGAACTCTTTGGAGCCGGTTTTTTCGTCTCTCAAAAAAGTAAGCTTGTGCTGAATTAAGGGATGATCAAGAACGGTAACTTTTCCCATTTGTTATTCCTCCATTTATTAAAAGAATTTAAATATTAAACAAAATCAGAAGCGGTTCTCAAGGTCGGTGACCATATCAATTCTTCTTTGATGGCGCTCATCGCCGCTGAAGGGTGTGCTCAGGAACAAATCAACCAACTCAATGCCGGTGGGAATATCCACTACACGACCGCCCAAAGCGAGCATATTGGCATTGTTGTGCTGCCTTGTCATTTCGCAGCTGAATTTATCGCTGCAGCAGGCAGCGCGAATACCGCGCACCTTATTGGCAGCCATGGAGATACCGATGCCGGTACCGCAGAAGAGCAAGCCAAGCTCACACTCACCGCCTGCAACGGCTCTGGCAGCCTTTTCGGCATATACGGGATAATCCACACTGTCACTTGAATAGGTACCGAAATCTTTATATTCAATCCCCTTCTCGTCCAAGTGCTTCAAAACAGCCTCTTTCAGTTCAAATCCACCGTGGTCACAGGCAACAGCTATCATACTTGCTTGTCCTCCTTTTTCTTTTTAAGCTCCCTTTCGGCTTGCGGCGGGCGTAAATATACGGGCGCAAGCAATTCGGGTGCCTTAAATATATCATCACTATGAGCCAATGCGGCTAAAACCGCACCGTAGGCCCGCTGATAACGAAGTAAACCGCCGGCAAGACGGATTTCGGGTAATTTTCCTTCAAAAAAGCGAAGACAAATACCGGCACCGTCCCCGATGAAAGTGACGGGTTCTTCGTATTCCTTCAAGATATTGTATAACTCTTCCAATGAAATTGCAATATCTTGCGATAATCTTTTAATAACTTTTTTATGAACTTCAAAAATCGCGGTATAAACCTGACCGCAGCGGGCATCCATGGCACAGCAAAGAATACCTTCTATATCATCCGCTGCGTAAGCCATGGCTTCCAATGTGGATACAGCGGCGCAGGGTGTTTGATTCGGCTGAGCAAGCCCCTTGATGGCGGCAACACCGATGCGAATTCCGGTAAACGAACCGGGTCCCACGGTAACGCAAAAGGCATCAATATCTTTTACGCTCAACTTGGCATTGCAAAGCACGGAGTTCACCATGGGCATCAGGGTTTCACTGTGGGTCAAACCGATGTTCACAAAACTTTCCGAAATCAGTTTGTCCCCTTCTGTTAAAGCAACGCTGGCAGAAACCGCGCTGCTGTCAACAGCTAAAATCTTCAAAGTTCTCCCCTCTTCCTACGGTAATCACCCGTTCGTTTTCGTCATCTGTTTTTTGAATGGAAACACGGATACAGTTTTCGGGTAGCACAGTTTCTATATTTTCGCTCCATTCAATAATCAAAACGGCGCCGGTGTCAAGATAATCAAAATACCCGGTGGAATACAAATCATCCCAGCCGTTTATGCGGTACATATCAAAATGATAAAGACATTTTTCGCCGGTGCGGTATTCATTCACAAGGGCAAAGGTGGGGCTTCTCACCTGAGCGGTAATCTGCATTCCTTCCGCTACGCCCCGGGTAAAGGCGGTTTTTCCCGCGCCAAGGTCGCCAAACATGGCCACAACCTCGTTGGGCTGCAGCTTTGCGCCTAATCGGCGGCCGATTGCCTCCGTTTCCTTTGTGCTGAAGGAATGAAAAACCACTGTGCCGCCTCCCCTTTTCATAATTCACCTCATTATACCACAAAAGTGTCAAATATCAATGATTTTACTTGAAAACAATCGAGTTTACCTATATAATATATAGGATAAAATATTAAGGAAAGGCGGTGAAACCTTGAAGCATAACTCAAGTTTAAAACTGATGATCAAAGAAACGGATTGGGTATTGTACCTGCTTTGCATACTTGCTTCCATTTACGGTGTGCTGATGGTTTACAGCGCCACTTACCGTCTAAAAGGCGACAGCCTGATTGCAAGCGACTGCATCATGACCGTTGTTGGTTCTGTTCTCGGAATCGGTCTGTGCTTCGTTGTTTCTCACATAGATTTTGAAATACTGATGCGATTGGCACCCATCATAGCCGGTGTTTCCGTGTTGCTGATGTGTTCGCTGTTTATATTTGGTGAGTCCCCTTCCGGCCGCGATGATGCCATTTGCTGGCTCTATTTCCGAATCGGAAGCCGCAAAATCAGCTTTCAGCCTTCGGAACTTGTAAAAATCGGATTTGTTATCACATTTTCTACTCATATTGATGCCGTCAAAGATAATATAAACTCCATTAAAAATATTATTTTACTTTGTGTTCACGGTATGATTCCCATCGGTCTTGTAATTTTGACCGGTGACCTGGGTTCTGCTTTGGTGTTTATTTTTATCTTCGTTATCATGATGTTTTTGGGCGGCGTGCAGCTGCGCTATTTTGCTATTGCCGTTGTGGCGGCAGTAATTGCGCTGCCGGTGCTTTGGATAAAGTTTTTCAGCCAGTTCCAAAAAGACCGATTACTGGCGGTGTATTATCCCGCCGCCTTATCCGATGATTCCTATGCAAAAATCATATATCAGCAGGCCCGCGGGCTTCGCACCATCGGTTCCGGTATGTTTTTCGGTCAGGGATTCTTAAAAGGCACCCTCACCCAATCCGGTTATGTTCCCATCAACGAAAGTGATATGATTTTTACCGTGGTGGGCGAAGAACTTGGCTTTATCGGCTGTATTCTGCTGCTTGCGTTACTTGCCGCCATTGTGATAAGGCTGTTTCATAACGGCCAAAAATCGGGTAATCCCGGAGGATATTTAATTTGCACCGGCATTGCCACCATGATTGCAGCGCAAACCATCATCAATGTGGGCGTAAATCTGGTCCTTCTCCCCTGTATCGGCATCACCCTCCCCTTCATGAGCGCCGGCGGTTCCTCCTCCCTTTGCGTATATATCGGAATCGGCGTTGCCCTGAGTGTATACCGCAACACCTGTGCCAGAGAACCGGTCAATTTCAGGGTGCGGAACATCAGCACTCCTTTTAAAGAAACCTGATTTAATTTGTTTTTTAGTGTTCAACAATAGAATAAGACACAAAATAGCGGACAGATTCGATTCTGTCCGCTTTTTAAATGTTATGAATTACTGATGATTGGCGGTGGATTTGAGCATAACGTCATGGTAACCGCCCTCCACAATACTGGTGGAGGAAACAATGGTAAGCTTGGCGTTTTTGTGCAGTTCTTCAATATCCAGTACACCGCAGTTGCACATGGTGGATTTTACTTTGTAAAGGCTCTTGCTCACGTTATCGCGCAGGGAACCGGCATAAACAACGTAGGAGTCAACGCCCTCTTCAAAGCTCAGCTTGGACTTGCCGCCCAAATCATATCTCTGCCAGTTGCGGGCACGGTTGGAGCCTTCACCCCAGTACTCTTTCACATAAGTGCCGTTGATATTCACCTTATTGGTGGGGCTTTCGTCAAATCTTGCGAAATCACGGCCCAGCATCCTGAAAACGGCGCCCATGGCAAGGGCAAGGGTCATGTGATAATCGTGAACAATACCGCCATCGGAGCAGATGGGGATATAAATACCGGTTTTCTCAAAATACTCATCTCTTGCGGCAGCCACTTCAATCACGGCACTGGCCTGACCGCGGCCGATACCCTTCTGCTCGCGGGTAATGCAGATGGAACCGCCGCCGATACCGATTTTTACAAAATCGGCACCGCTTTCAGCAAGGAACAGGAAGCCGTCACGGTCAACCACATTGCCTGCGCCTACCTTTACGGAATCGCCGTATTTGGCACGGATATAGGCAATGGTATCTCTCTGATAGCAGGAATAACCCTCGGAGGAATCGATGCAAAGCACATCGGCACCGGCCTCTACCAGAGCGGGAACACGCTGCTCATAGTCGCGGGTGTTGATACCGGCGCCTACCATGTAGCGTTTGTTGGCATCCAGCAATTCCTGAGGATTCTCTTTGTGCTGAGAATAGTCCTTACGGAATACAAGATGAACAAGGCAGCCCTTATCGTCAACGATGGGCAGGGAGTTGAGTTTGTTTTCCCAAATGATGTCGTTGGCATCCTTCAGGGTTGTGCCCTCGGGAGCGCAGATGAGTTTCTCCAAGGGAGTCATGAATTCGCAAACCTTGGTGGAAAGGTCCATACGGCTAACACGGTAATCACGGCTGGTAACAATACCGCAAAGCTTACCGGTGGCACTGCCGTCCTCGGTTACAGCCATGGTGTTGTGGCCTTTTTCCTCCAGCAATGCAAGCACGTCGGCAAGGGTATCATCGGGTTTCAGGTTGCTGTCGCTTACCACAAAGCCGGCCTTGTAGCCCTTAACTCTGGCAACCATGGCAGCCTCATCCTCGATGGTCTGGGAACCGTAAATAAAGGACATACCGCCCTCTTTTGCCAAGGCAATGGCCATGGTATCGTTGGAAACGGACTGCATGATAGCGGAAACCATGGGAATATTGAGTGAAATTGCAGGCTCCTCTTTGCCCTTGCGGTACTTAACAAGGGGCGTTTTCAGGCTAACGTTTGCGGGGATATGCTCGGGGGAAGTATAGCCGGGAATCAGCAGATATTCACTGAAAGTGCGGGAAGGTTCTTTGAAATAAATAGCCATAGCAATTACACTCTCCTTTTATTTGTAATATTTCACTGCAGAATCAAAAATACCGATATCGTAGTTGCCGGGTACGTTCATATAAAGTCCCTCATCCATGCGCTCGGAGTGACCCATCTTACCGAATACACGCCCGTCAGGCGAAGTGATACCCTCGATGGCAAAGCAGGAATCATTGGGATTGAAGTGAACATCCACGGTAGGTTTGCCGCTCAAATCCACATACTGTGTGGCAATCTGCCCGTTTTCGGCAAGCTTCATAATCAGCTCATCGCTTGCAAGGAATTTGCCCTCGCCGTGAGAAATGGCCACGGTGTACAAATCATCCACTTTGGTGTTCATGAACCAGGGAGATTTGTTGGAAGCAATGCGGGTGGTTACAATGCGGCTCTGGTGGCGGCCGATGGTATTGAATGTAAGGGTGGGACAGTTTTCATCGGTATCAATGATTTTACCGTAAGGAACAAGGCCCAGTTTAATCAGAGCCTGGAAGCCGTTGCAGATACCGCCCATCAGACCGTCCTTGTTATCAAGCAGGTTGTGAACACCCTCTTTGATGGCGGCGTTGCGGAAGAATGCGGTAATAAATTTACCGCTGCCGTCGGGCTCGTCACCGCCGGAGAATCCGCCGGGAATAAACACAATCTGTACATCCTGCAGGCGTTTGGCAAAATACGAAACGCTTTCGGAAATGCCGGAGGAGGTCAGGTTATTGATAACAATAATCTCGGGCTCGGCACCGGCTTTGGCAAAAGCCTTTGCGGTATCAAACTCGCAGTTGGTGCCGGGGAATACGGGAATCAGCACACGGGGCTTTGCCGCCTTAATGGCAGGAGCGGCCCACTCCTTAGCTTCATAGCGGAAGGCAGGGATTTCCTTTGCCTTGTGCTGAATATTGCAGGAATAAACGCTCTCCAGTTTATTTTCATAGATGCCAAGCAGTTCATTGTTATTTACACACTCGCAGCCGTAAGAAATATCGGTTTCCGCCTTGGTGTAGCCTAACAGAGTGCCCACCTGCGTGTCATCGGCCAATTCAAGAATGAAGGAGCCATATGCGTAGCCGAAAATATCTTTAAGACTTACGGCCTTATCAAAGGCAAAGCCAAGGCCGTTGCCGAAGCACATC
>JAZRWZ010000194.1:0-2902 GCA_045599985.1 Acutalibacteraceae bacterium
CTTCTTCATCGGAATCGGATTCATTCGTCTGTTCCATCTCCGCCACAAGCTCCGGGGAGGAGATGCTGTTGGCAAGCCCCAAAAAGATGAAGAAGAAGGGCGCCACATAAACCACGGTGTTGCCGAAGAAAGCGGAGCCGATATAGCCCAAAGCGGCCACAAGGCAGCAGAAGGTGGCACCGTCCACCTGTGCTCTCTTTTTGAGTGCCTTAATGTAAATGGAAATTAAGCCCGCAATGTAAATAATGGCGGCGGGAATGCCGTAGTCACCGGCATAGTTCAGGTATTCGTTGTGCACCTTATCCTGCCCTGCCAGTTCCTCCAATGCGGCACAGGCACCTTCAAAGCCGTAACCAATCCACGGCTTTTTCTTGATAAGCTTCACCTGATTCACCCACAGCCCCCAACGGTAAGTGCCCGCATCTTTGGCGTTTTCGGCATCGGTGGCAATGGATTTCACATCCCCTGCCAGCCCCAAAAGCTGAGTAAAGAAACTTTCAAACTTCAGGCTCGCCAGGAAGGTAATGGCCAAAAACACGCCAAGCAGTGCCACGGCGCCCACGCTGAATTTTTTCTTTTTGAGGGAGGCCGCCACAATCATAAAGAGGAGCGCCACTATGCAGGCCAAAAAACAGCCCATGGTGTTGTTCACCGCCAGCACAAATGAGTTGAGGCACAGCATCAGGAAGGCAAACACGCGGCGGCTCTTTTTCGGTTCCATCAGCACAAGGGAGGCAGAAAGCAGAATGGCAATCGTTAAGAAATAGCCGTAAAAATTGAAGTGATAAAAAATGGAACAGAGGCCGGTAACGCCGATGAAGCGAAGGTCATACACATATTTATCCCAAAGGGTCGTAATGGCGAGCATCAGGCTTACGGCAAGGTATGTATAAATTGCCAGATACTTGTATTTCTCTTTTCTCACGAAGGAGCCGCAAAGGTAATACATCAGGAAATAGGCAAACAGGCCGAAAAACGGCTCGCCGCGAACGGTAAGGCCCCACATCAGGTCGTAGTCCACACCGCCGTTAACAATGGCGGAAACCAGCATCAGAATACTGAACACCCCGAAAAAGCACAGGGGAATATAATCGGTTTTGGGGCATTTTACCAAAGCGTGCTTTTGATTCACAATAAAGGAGATAATGGCAATCAATTCAAAAACGGCGCCCAGAATAATGGCAAAATCAATCAGCGCAAACAAATAGTCACAATAGTCCCGCTTGGTGCCGAGAAACGATAAAAACTGCTCGGTGGTCCATTGGGATTGAGGACGGTACATGATGGAATATATCAGCACATGAGGAATATCCACCAGCAGATATAACATCAGCGGCAGCATAAACCACACCTGATAATTCTTGGAAAAGATATCATTCAGGGTGTACCGGTTTTCGGTCAGGTTCAGTTTTTTAGACATGGCTTGCATCTCCGTTAAGAATAATAGTTTATTCGGCGCCTTCCCGTTTCAGTACGGTCAGCACCGTGCGCAGCACGCATAAAAAATCAAGATAGGCGGAAACATTTTTTACATAGTAATATTCCAGTTCCAGTCGCTCGTGGTAATCAATGTTGGAGCGGCCGTTACAGCCCCACCAGCCCGTAATGCCGGGCTTGAGCTGCTGATACAGCTTCATGCCGCCGTGGCTTTCCAGCTCCCCTGCCACCAACGGTCTGGGCCCCACCAGTGACATATCTCCCTTTAGCACATTGATGAGCTGGGGCAATTCGTCCACGCTGGTTTTGCGCAGCACCCTGCCGACCTTGGTAATGCGCGGGTCGTCGTTCAGCTTTTGGTTGGCCTGCCACTGGGCAGCCAATACTTCATCTTTTAAAAGCTCCTTGAGCACACTGTCGGCATCGGGCACCATGGAGCGGAATTTATAAATCCGGATTTGTCTGCCGTCCTTGCCGATTCTGTTCTGTCGGTAAAAAATCGGCGCTTTATCTCCCGATGCCAAAGATGCCGCTTTCACCGCAGCGGTCACGGGCAGCAAAAAGACACAGCCCACAAGTGAAACAAAAATATCCAGCACCCGTTTCAGGCACAAATACACTTTTTGCCCGGGCGAAAAGGTGTGACGGCGCAGGCTTATGGTTTTGGCGGCGCCCACCCGGCCCACTTCATAATCCTCGGCATCAAAGCCAAGGGTGCTTTCAAAATCAAAATGCACGGAAACACCGCCGGAAACCAGCCGTCGGTAATCCTCCTTGGCTATTCTTTCGGGTGATACGGCTATGAGCACCTCATCAATATTGTGAGAAAGCACATATCCCGCAAAATCTTCGGGGAACGGCATCACGGGCACTCCGTCGGCCACTTCTGCCTGAGGGGAATCGGTCAGAACTGCGCCGCGGATTTCATAGGCGGCAAAGTCACCGGCAGCTGCATTATGTACGGTTTGCGCTGCACGGTCGGCATCAGCCACCACAAGCAGACGGCTTTTTTTCTCGCCCTCCCGGTGAACCACACGGGACAATATCAGCTTTTTCCACAGGCATTTGAGCACAAGTGAAAGCAAAAAATACAGCCCGTAGGTGGTCAGAATCATCTGGCGAGAGAAAACAACGCCGATTTTGAACACATAAAAGATGATGCCCGTTGCCAAAAGGTTATAAAAACTCAGCAGCAGCGAGTGAACGATTTCCTCATAATAGGGCCGCTGAAGAATACCTTTATACGGGTCGGAAAAAACGCCGATTACCACATTGAGCAGCAGCACAATGTAGAGCAGCGGCAGCCAGGTTTCGCTGCGCACAAAATCAAAGCTGTGAAATTTTATTACATAGGAGGCGGCAAACGAAATCAGCAGGGAGAGAAAATCAATCAGTATAAAATCAAAATAAACCGTACTGTCGGTTTTGCGGTTTTGCGCCATGATTCTCCCCCTTTCTTATTTTT
>JAZRWZ010000195.1:0-1327 GCA_045599985.1 Acutalibacteraceae bacterium
CAGATTTATTGAAAGCGATATTGACCGAAGCTGTTACCATTGGGCGGTTGTGCGCGGGCTTACCCCCGGCACAAAATATACATACACCGTGGGTGATGATTCAAACAGAAGCGGTGAATACAGCTTTGAAACCGAGCCGGAAAACTTAACTCATTTTAAATTTATTATTATTTCCGACCACCAGAAGGGCAATCCGCCTCAGCTTCCCGATTATTCAATAGTCAACGGAATGATTAAAAAGGCCCTTTCCCTGCACCCGGATTGCAAATTCATCCTCACCGCGGGCGACAACTGCGACAACGGGCAGAATGATTTGCAATGGAACGGTATGTTCAGCGGATTAAAGGGCGTTATTGAAAGCATACCCTATATGATGACCACCGGCAACCACGACAACCGCGGATTCTTAACCTATTTCCCCGAGCCGGTGGGCAAGTTCTATCTTGAACACGCCGATTTCTTTGATTCTCAGTTTGAGTATTCTTACCCGTTGAACGGTCCCGAGGGCTACAAAACCGAAAATTACTCCTTTGATTACGGCAATGCTCATTTTCTTGTTATGGGCATAAACGCGCCGGAGCAGGTTTCCGAATGGGCATATGCCGACCTTAAAGCGAGCGGAAAGTGCTGGAAGCTCGGCACCTATCATTTCCCGATTTATCCCGTTATGCCGGAGGGGCAGAATGATGACGGCTACCCCTGGCTTCGCAGGCCGATTGAAGAGGGCAGGCTTGATGTGCTGTTTGCCGGGCATGAACATTCCTTTGCCCGCACCTTCCCCACAAGGGGTGACGAGCTGTTTGACAAGCCCTCCGAGGGCACTGTTCACTATATTGCCGGCAACGCGGGCGGCAATATCTACCACTCCAACGCACAAAAGGTGTGGCACTCCTGCTTCTTCCCGCAGGAGGAACACTCCCCGCTGTATTGCGTGGCGGAGGTTGACGGTGAAAAGCTCACAATAACCGCATATATGGAAGACGGCAGAACAGTTGACAGTTTCACCATTGATAAAAAGAATGATGTAATAACTCCCTATGCCCTTGCCCCGAGATATGACTGGGTCAAAATGGCCTTTAAGGGCAGAATGCTGGAGCTTATTGCCCGCGGCCTTGCGCCGGAGCAGAAGAACGGCGTGTGGTTTGCACCGTTTGCCGTGGTTATTCAGTCAATCGGCGGCGCGGTGCTTAAAGAGAAAGGCCGGGTTACGGTTGAGGCCTACGGCCACAGAGCTGTGTTTGAAGAGGGCAGCGATGTTGCCGCCACCGAGCGCGGTTCGGTAAAAATGAGCGGTGAGGTTTATCTTAAAAATCATCAGCTGTATATT
>JAZRWZ010000196.1:0-17908 GCA_045599985.1 Acutalibacteraceae bacterium
ATTCTCCGGAACGAAGATATTCATGCATGAGTTTAATCCGGTGTTATGGATTTAGGACGCTGGATTGACAATTTGATTTTTGTTATTGAAAACGTGATTGGAGGACCAACGAAATTGACAAACTACTTCTGTGGGAGTATAATGCAGGAGACTACTTCTGTAGAAGTATAGGAGGTTGAGCTTATGAGAAAGCGGTTTATATATCACGGTTCGCCGGTCATTGTTGAAAAGCACATGTTCGGAAAAGGTAAGACATACAATGATTATGGGCAAGGATTTTATTGCACGGAGCATATCGAGCTTGCGAAAGAATGGGCGTGCACCGATGGAACGGACGGCTATGCCAACAAATATGAAATTGAAACCGACGGGCTGTCAATTCTGAATCTCTCGTCAGACGAATACACGATTCTTAACTGGCTCGCCATACTGATGCTTCACCGCAAAGGGCGGCTGTCCACACCTGTTGCCAAGCGCGGCAGGGACTATCTGATTGAGAACTTTCTGCCCAATTTCAAAGGTTACGATGTTATCATCGGCTACCGTGCGGACGATTCCTATTTCTCTTTTGCCCGTTCATTTTTGATGAACACCATCTCACTCAAGCAGCTCGGCAACGCCATGCGGCTCGGCAAGCTCGGAGAGCAGTTTGTGCTGAAATCCGAAAAAGCGTTTGATGCTATTCGCTTCGTTGACTACACGGTAGCAGACAACAGCGTTTATTATGCCAAACGCAAGGCCCGTGACGATGAGGCTCGTGAGGCATACGACAGGGAACTCGAAGCAGAAGATCTGAACGGTCTGTTTATGCGGGATATTATCAGAGAGGAGATTAAGCCCGATGATCCGCGCTTACGCTGAAAAATACCTGAACGATGCTCAGGAAAATCTGGGTGAAGCATTTGACTACGCCGTAAACGCCTGCGGGCTTGATCCCGACAGGTTTATGGATTTATTTATCGCCGGCGGGTACGCCGGGGCATTCAGCAAGGGCAATCCGAAGATTGTGTCCGGACTTTCGGGAACGGAGCTTGTTATGGAAATCGTTGAAAAATCCGGCATGCAGATGACATTCCCCGAGCCGCAGACCGCCTACGACTGCTCGCCCGAGTATTGGTGCGGATGGATTCTGGCCTATTATCAGTGGGCAACAGGCAGAACATTCAAGGATATTCACGGCAACATTTCAATGAATGAAATTCTTAAAATGTACAGCCCCCTGCATGAGGCGGGAGAAGACAAATTCGTTGACACCGTGAATGCGATCATCCGCAGAAAGAACGCAGCCTCAAAGCTGCAGCAACAGAGGAAAAAATGCGGATACTCGCAGAGAGAGCTTGCGGAAAAATCCGGCGTAAACCTGCGCACCTTGCAGCAATATGAGCTAAAAACAAAGGACATCAACAAGGCTTCGGTGCAGAGCATCGTGGCACTTGCCAATGTCCTTGGGTGCAGGGTTGAAGATTTGATGGAATATTCCGCTGAGGAAAGCGAATAAAAATATTTTATTCTCGTCTGCCTCACTTCATTCTCGTCAAAAGCAGCGTAAATGACGAGAATAATCAGGCTTTTTGCAGAATATTCTTTTCAGTATTTCAACTTCTCACCAACTTGGTTAGAAGTTGAAAACTTTAATTATTCATCTGACCTCGAAGCTGCATCGCAAGCGACGCAGCTTCGGGGTCAGCTTCTGTCCGGAACGGTATTGTCAATGAAGATTTTTCCGCGGTGATTCGGTAATATAATTGCCATGCTTCAACTTCGGCCCAAGTTGGGCACAAGTTGAAAACCATTTAATATCAACAGATTCAAAAATAAAATTACGGTTTCTCTTTGTTTTTTACTTTCAGGAATCCGCAAATCAAAGCTCTGTATTCCGGAATTGATGACTTTGGGCGCCTTCACGCCGGATTTTATTATCCATTCGATTCAAAATCCACGCACCTTTTGCTCTGACTTGCCCCCATTTGCGCACCGTTCAGTCGGAGTTTCATAAATTAAAAATATGGGACTGTGACGAAACAAAAATCGTCACAGCCCCTGTTTTATATAAGAGTCAATACAGTGATAACGCTCAATTAACCCCGGCTTATTTTTGGTGCTTCTTGATAGCGTTTGAAACCTGCAGATAGTCGTTGGTCAATACGGTATCCATGCCCATATCAATATAACGGCAGGCCTCCCGGGGGTCATCTGCCCAGAAGATGTTACAGCGGATGCCGTTTGCGTGGGCATAATCAACCGTGTCCTGATTAAAAAACGGTTTGAACAGCTGTATTTTCTTTACACCCAGTTTTACGGCACGGTCAACCATGCGGCGCATATCGTGTTCTTCGCCGTCCCACCCGACACAGCGCTCTATATCGGGGGCAACATCATGGAATTCCGCAAGGCATTTATCGGATGTTGACATCATATAGCAATGGTGTTCGCAGCCGTACTGCCGCAGCAATGCGGCAATGCGTTCATACTGCGGCTCCGGGGAATTCATATCCCATATTTTCATGTGGATATTGAAAATCGCGGTGCAGGCAAACTTTTTCAGAATTTCCTCAAAAGTGACTATCGAAAGGCCGGTAAAGGGCTCTGCCGTTTTACATCCGAAATCAAACTGCTTCAGTTCTTCCAGCGTGTAATCCCGGACATTTCCCGTTCCGTTTGATACACGGTCCAAAGTGGAATCGTGAATGGAAACCAGCTCCCCGTCCTTTGTTGCCCATATATCAAATTCAATTTCATCCGCGCCCAGGGCAACGGCGGCACCAAAGGCGGGCATACTGTTTTCGGGCGCGGCCGTGCTGAATCCACGGTGGGCACAGATGCGGGGATAGGGCAGCATCTGCTCATCGGGAATCATCATGCTTCCCCCGGGGCGGTACAGCCACGGTCTTCTGCCTTCATCAATATATTCATAATGGGCTTTCGGCTTTCCGCGGAAGCCGGCAGGCTTATACAATTTTGCGTGAGGGTCAATTTCGCAGGTGGCAAAGCCCACATCATTTTTCATGTTAACAAGCATTTCGCCTTTGGGATTGACCATCATGCTGCACCCGCACACATCGGAATCCGCGCCGAGAGATACGGATGAGCGGATGAGATAGGCGTTTGTGTTGCAGCAAAGAAATTTGCCGATGGTTTCCAGCGTGCTGTGGGCATCGGTTCGCTGGTGAGAGCAGCCGATGATGATATCAACATTTTCTCTTGCCAGCGCGGCAAATTCCTCATACATATAAAAATCGAAGCAGGTCATGAATCCGAAGCGGATGCCCTCAATTTCTACCGTATAGGGCTTTTCGTAATGATAGCTGTAAGAGCAATCCATACCGTTCCCGCCCTGCGCCGGGGTTTTTACCTCCGAGGGTGCGGGGTGAGCCTTGAAATATTTGCCCACAACCCTGCCCGTTCTGTCAAAGGCATAGGTGGTATTGCGCCAGCCCGTTTCGCTCTTAAAGCCGAAGTTTGCAAATACAATAGCCCGGCAGCGCCTTGCCGTTTCGGAAACCTTCCTGTAAATCACATCATTATATTTCTCAATGGATTGATGAAACTGCTCCGCATTTTCCGTTGCCGCGGGAATGTCGCAGTATTCCGGCAGAACAATCAAATCCATGGATTCGTCGCAGCTGTCAATGATTTTCATCATGCCGTCAAAGCATTCATCAAGTTTGGTATAATCAAAAGAGTAATATACTTTTCTTCTCCAATGAAAAACGAAGAACATATTGAAAAGGGAGGGGAAATACACTAAAATATTCTCAAACCACGGCAGGCTGAATTATGTGTTCTGATTGCAATCACAAAACGGGCGAACACGCAAAACAATTTAGCGGCGAACTTGTGAAAAGGTGAGTTTTCCGATATTTCGGGTGAGTTGTTGCTATCTTGTATAAATTTGTGATAATATATTGACCATAGTGTTATCCCGTCATTTTTCAGGATAAAACCGCCGGTAATCCGGCCCGAAACAGCAAGGAGTGAATGTCATGAAAACGGCAAAAAAAGCAATCTGCATGATTCTGACGCTTGTCATGGCTCTGTCATGCTTTGTGTACCCCGCATCGGCAGAGGGCACCGTGCCCCTGCCCGCCACGGCAGGCTCGGTTCTCACAAGCGGAACCTATACCGTAACGGGGCACAGGATGATTATGGCAACCATCGGCCAAAGCGGCCTTGAGATTGCCCCCGAAGCAACCGTAACCATCATTTTGCAGGACGGTGCGTGGCTTGATATTACAGGCGGCGACTCCCTTTCTGTCGCGCCTGCAGGCGCGGGCATCCATGTTCCCGAGGGCTCAACCCTCATCGTCAAAGGCTCCGGTAAGCTTACCGCAATCGGCGGCGATGCCTTCTGCGGCTACAACGGCGGCAGCGGCTTCAGCGGCCAATCCCACTACTCCAACACCGATTGGGCCTACGGCGGCTACGGCGGCTACGGCGGCAAAGGCGGCGGCGGTGCAGGCGCGGGTATCGGCGGCATCGGCGGCAGAGGCGGTAACGGCGGCGAAAGTGCCAATGCCGTTTTCTCCAATGACGGCGCCCCCGCCGCATTCGTCAACGGCCCGGCCGGGGGCAAAGGGAGTGACGGTGCCGTGGGAACATCCATGGGCACGGTCATCGTTTACGGCAACGCCATTACCGTGGAGGCCACAGGCGGCAAAGCCGCTGTCAACGGCCGCTGCGGAACCAACGGCAGCAACAGTTATTACGGAGGCTCCACCCTGGGCGACTGCTCCTTTGGCGGCGGCGGCGGTGCAGGCTCCGGCGGCCTTGGCGGCGGTGCGGCTGCCGATATCGGCGGCGGTGGCGGCGGCGGCGCAGGCGGCGGTGCAGGCGGCGGCGGTGCAGCCATTTCCGACCATTTCTACTCCTTTGAAACAGACGATGAAAGCGGCATGGGCGGCGGATACATCATTGCGGGAGAATATCCCGGCAACCTCAAGCCCGTTACTGTTGACGGTGAAAAGGTATACGGCGGCGCGGCAGGCGCTTGCGGCGAGAACGGTAAAAAAGGCGGCGACGGCACCTACCATCTTCATTTCTTTGAATCGACTTGGAGTTGTGACGAAACGGCCCACTGGCATGCCTGCCAAACGGAAAACTGCTGCTTTGAAGGCGATTATTCCGCCTGTGCCGAAGCCTCCTACGGCGAACACACCGGCATGGAAGACGGCATCTGCGACACCTGCGAATATATCGACACGGCGCTTCGGGTGCTTTACCTTGCCCGGATAAAGGCCATTGACGAAATCACCGCAGCGGCAGGTCAGAATCCCTCCGATGCCGTTCAGGCACTGGTTGATGCCGCAAAGGATGCCGTAAATACCATCCAAAACACGGATGACATTCAGGCGGTAATGTTTTTTGCCGTCAGCTCCATTACCTCCCTTCTCTCCGCCGAAAACGCGGCCGGGGAGCTTGCAGCCGTAAAGAACGACCTTGCCGGAATGAAGCAGACTCTGGAATCCGTTACCAAAGAGCTCACCTTTTCCAATCAGAATCAGGAAGCCCTGAAGAAAGACCTTGCCGCGGCGAATGAAGAGCTGGCGGCCCTGAAAAAATCCCTCACCGATTCCAATCAGAATCAGGCAGATTTGAAGGATGCGCTCGACGAAGCAAACAGTGAGCTTGAGGCCATGAAGGAGGCTCTCACCGAATCCAATCAAAATCAGAATAGCCTGAAGGATGCGCTTGATGAGGCAAACCGAAAGCTCGACGGTATGGAAACCGAGCTTTCCCAAACCAAAGAGGAGCTGGCAAAGCTGAGCGACCTTCTCGGTAAAGCGCTGGAGGCCCTTGAAAACGGCGGCGCCTCCGATAAGCCCGATGAACCCGGCTCCCCCGATGAGCCTGCCGAACCCGACGAGCCCGCCTCCGGGGTGTGTGCAAGATGCGGCCATGCCCATGCGGATAACTTCTTCGGGAAAATCGTCTGCTTCTTCAACAGAGTATCCGATATGTTCATCAACCTGTTCAAATAATACCTCTCCCTGCGGCTCAACTCCGTCAAACAGGCAGAACCGCAGGGGTTTTTTCATAATTGACATGAAGATTCTTTTCATGAATTATTGCTTTCACCGGGAGGAACGGGAATGAAAACAAACAAAACAATTTCGGCCATCCTGTTTTTAGGCATGGTATCCTTACTTCTTATCGTTTTGTCATTTTCCGCCTTTGCCGCCGAACCGGCCCGGGCACCGCGGATTGTTGACACCGTTTACCCCACCCGGGATGTGATTGTGGCAGATATTGTGCTTACGGATGCCCCCTATGCCGCCGACCCCACGGGGAAAGCGGACTGCTCACCGATTCTTCAAAAGGCCATTGATGACCTGTATGCGGCAGGCGGCGGAACGGTTTTTCTGCCCGTGGGCTCCTACCGCCTTTGCTCGGGCATTACCATCCGCCCCTTCGTCACCGTGGCGGGGGATTGGCAGGACCCAGACGAGGGAACCGACTACGGAACACTCATCATAGCGGATGTGCCCTCCTCCCCCGACTTTAACCCCGCCCTTTTCAATGTGGGGGGCAGTGCCGGTGCCATCGGGCTGACGGTGTGGTACCCCAACCAGAGCCTCGACAATGCGGTGCCCTACCCCTACACCTTTTATGTGGACGGTGCAGGCGCGAACTATATGCTCCAGACCGTGCGCTGCTGCACCATGCTCAACTCCTACCGGGGAATCGGCGTGTGCACCGAGTGGAAAAATGACATTTACCAATGCCATGAGATGCTGACTGTAGAGAATGTGAAGGGCACCTGCCTTTGCGAGGGCCTTTCCAACTACAACAGCGCCGATGTGGATTTGATTAAATCCTTCCATATCAGCGGCAGATACTGGGCGCAATCCGGCGAAGACTTCAACGCCCCTTCCCTTTCGGCTCTCAATGCTTATACAAAGAAAAATCTTTCCGCCTTTGTGCTGGGCGACCTGGAATGGCCGGAGCTCTGCGACCTTTCCGCCGAGCACTGCCGATACGGCATTTACCTTGCGGTGGGCCCCAGAGCCGCTTTTTCGGCCACATTCTTTGACATCTCCCTGACCGATTGCGAATACGGCATATTTGCCGAGGAGGGTGCCGTTATGGTGCGCCAAAAGCAATGGGGATATTCCCTTTGCAACAGCGTGATAGAGGGCAACAAGGCCGCCGTTTATGACCGCAACAAATCCGTTGTGATGCTCACAAACACAACGGTAAAAGGAAAACTCAAGGGCAAAAACATCCACACCGAAAAAGCATCCACCGGCCAATATACGGTGGATTACAACAAAGCCTACACAAAGCCCAATCCCGTGCTCTATGTTGTCAATGCCGATAAAACGGGCAGAACGGATGCCTCCGCCGCCGTGGCGGATGCGCTCAATACGGCCTCTGCCACCGGCGGTATCGTTTACCTGCCGGCGGGGGTTTACCGCTTTGACGGCCCCGTTACCGTTCCCGCCGGGGTCGAGCTGCGCGGCGCGGGTCTGGCGGCGGGCCGCTGCCTGAACGGCTGCTCCGACGGCACGCTGATCCTTTCCTATTACGGCTACTGCAACGTCAACCGGATTCAGTACCCCCTCATCACCATTGAGGGCAGCAATGCCGGGCTGATGAATATCCGCATCAATTATCCCTTAAATTGCCCCCGGGATGAAAGCGGCGGCTATATTCCCACCATGCCCGCCGTTTCGGTTACGGGCAACGGAACCCACCTGCTCAACAACATGGTTGTGCTCTCCTCCGTGGGCTTCTCCCTTGAAAACGCCGGGGATGCCTACCTCTCCCGCAATGTGGGCTGCTGCATCGGCAGTTTTATTCATGCCGACGGCTGTGAGGGGCTGTTCATTGAGGGCTGCCTGCAAAACGGCAACTGCCTGCCCCGCAACGGCTATTTCCGCTTCGGCATTCCCGAAACGGATAACTGGCTTACCGAGGACCGGCTTTTTGACTGCTGGTTTATTCCGATTTCAAGGATTCACACCGATTTTCTCCACATTGAAAACAGCCGCAGCGTAACGGTTCTGAACACCTTCATCTACGGCGGCAGAAGATTCCTGCTGTGCGAAAACAGCGATATTTTCCTTTGCAATGTGGGGTGCGACGGGCAGTCAAAGGATTATTATACCTACACCTTTGTCAACAGCGATGCCGCAGTCATCGGCACCATGAAATCCACCTTTGACGGCAAAAGCGGCTGGCGGTCCTATGAGGCGGATAAAGCCACCAAACTGAAAATCTATGACAGAATCTCGGTGGATTTGCCTTATAACGAATTCACCGTGCTGCAAAACTGCACCCCCGAAGGGGACGACCTGCCCGCCTTTCTTCTGCAGCCCTTTTACCGGCTGATTGAAATTCTGGGAAAAATCTTCGTGAAAAAATGAATGATTGACAAATCATGACGCCTGCATTATTATTTACTCAACAGTAATTTACCAAGGAGTATATTATCATGAGCGATAGAATCTTTGTCGGCAGAATAAAGGAGCTCTGTGAACTGAATACAAGGTATACCGGCAGCAAAAAGGAATTCGGTGTCATTTACGGACGCAGAAGAATAGGCAAATCCGAAATCATCAAAGAATTTATTAAGGATAAAAACGGGTTCATTTTTCAGGCAAAAAAAGATAATCTGTACGGAAATCTGAAATCATTTTCTTACGAACTGAATAGATATATCGGTTCAAAGGGGAACTATGTTTATGAAAGCTGGCAGGAAGCGCTGGACACGCTTTCACAATATGCGTCAGGCGAACGCTTTGTTCTTGCCATAGACGAATATCCGTACATTGTTGAGCAGGACGGCAGCTTCCCCTCCGTGCTGCAGGAATTCATAGATAACGCAGGGGAAAATATCTTTCTGATTATTTCCGGAAGCGATGTTTCCATGCTCAAAAATGAGATTAAAAATCATGCTTCGCCGCTGTATAAACGCAGAACCTTTGAAATGGCTGTTACCCAAATGCCCTTTCGTGAAGCGCTTGGATTTTTTACCGGCTGTGACAATGATACAAAATCGAAATACCTTGCCCTGATGTCCACTTTTCCGTATTATCTGCAGGCAATAGATACCTCCCTTTCCTTTGAAGAGAATGTTCGGAACTTATTGTTTAACCAATACGGTGCTTTCTTTACGCTTCCCGACCAATTACTTTCAAATTCAACGAAGGTGCAGGATGTTTACAACGCCATTCTGAATGCGATTGCCCACAGAAGAAGAACCAATAAAGAGATTTCGGATTATATTCACGAGGAGGAATCCAAGGTTTCCAAATACATGCTGACGCTTTTGGAAAGTGAAATCGTGATAAAATGCGAAACCTTTATGGGCAACAAAAAGACTTTGTATTATGACATTGCCGACCCTCTTCTGAAATTCTGGTATATGTTTATCTTTGACAATCAGGAAAGAATCAAAACAAACGGAGCCATCACCTTTGAGAAATACAAAAATGAAATAAATCAGTTTATCAGCCTCGGATTTGAAGAGGTCTGCCGTCTTTATTTACAGCAGCTGAATGAGGAGGGAAAGTTATCGGATATATTCCCGAAGCCGAAAATATACAAGGCAGAAAAGAGTATTTTAGGCAGGTCGGTGGAAATTGACGGGCTTTCGCTGAGTGATAATACCTTACTCGTCATAGAGTGCAAATTCAGAAACTGCGTGTTTGATTACGGTATGCTCAGGCATCTGGAGGAAAGCGTTACCGTTTTCCCCGATAAATACGAAAAAGCGTATTATCTCTTCTCAAAATCGGGATTTTCCGACGAAGTCAAAGCTTTGAAGGATAACCGTATTCATCTGTTTGATTTAAACGGTATTTTCGCTTAACGGTATTTTCGGCGGCAGCGCCGCCGTCGGTCTGCTGCTCAACCCGGCAAACCGGAGTCTGCCTATGGACTTCCGGGCACGGGGCATATATAATGAGAGAAAAAGAAAGACTCATCCCATCGGAAAGGAATCCATGTTATGCTGTTTTTGAAACAATTTTTCTGCCTGCTGCAGGCTTTTCTGTTCCTTGTATCATCGTTTTCGGTTTATGACTCCCAATTCAAATGGCTTGTGGACAGGGGAGCTGTGGAAATGACCTCCGTTACCGATTTCGGCTTTGCACCCATTACGGGGGAAGCGCTGAAGGTGACCGAGGGCGAAAAAGAGCGGTGCCGCGGGTGGTATGAGGACAATGTGCTTTGCACCGACGGCAAGCCTGCCTACGACTTTACCGTGGGCGGCAAAAAACTGAGCCGTCACCTCAACGACTGGGATATTTCCGTGGGTGAGGAGAGTGAGACCGGCGCGGTGCGCAGGGGCGGAAAAACCACCTATATTACCCTCAGGCATAAAAAAAGCGCCCTCACCGCCACGGTGGAGGCAACGATATATGAGAACAACGCCACCTGTGAATGGACGGTTTTCATCCAAAACACGGGCAATGAAAAATCCCCGGTGATAAAGGATTTTTATGCTGCGGACTGCACGGTTGACACGGGCCTTTCCACCCTGTATGTGAGCAGGGGCAGCAGACCGAATTCGGATGATTTTGAACTGCTCAAATCCCTTGTGAGCCCCACGCCCATGATGTTCAACGCCAACGGCGGCAGAAGCGGCTCCTGGCTGCCCTATTTCAACATCAGCGGCAAAAACTTCGGTGTGGTTATGGCTGTGGGCTGGACGGGGCAATGGTACACCACCCTGAACCAAGGCCTCGGCGGCGTGCACATGAAGGCAAAGCAGGAGTTTTTTGAGGCTTATCTCAACGGGGGCGAGCAGGTGCGTTCTCCCCTTGTTTCCCTGACCTTCTATGAGAGTGACAATGCCCTCAAGGGCTTTAACAGCTTCCGCAGCTGGGAGAGCGACTGCGTTTACACCGAAAGCGCATTCCCCGTTACCTGCACGGTTATTGCCGGGGAGTTTGACAGAAGAACGGCAGATGAATTCGTTGCCTTCATCAACTCTATGAGCGACGAGGCCTGTGCCCAATCCGATTTCCTTTGGATGGATGCGGGCTGGTACGAAATCAACAATGACTGGTATGACAGCGTGGGCAACTGGATTCCCGACAAGGGCCGCTTCCCCAACGGGCTTTCGGCGGTTTCCGATGCGGCAAAGGCCCGGGGCATGGATTTGCTTTTGTGGTATGAGCCCGAGCGGTGCTGCAAGGATACGGTTGTGTATAACGAATGCAAAAAGCACGACCACTGGCTGATTGAGCAAAGTGACCAGGTGAATATGGTGAATTTGGGTGAGGACGGTGCCTGCGACTTCCTTGCCAACCTTGTGGCCAATTCCATTAAGGATAACGGCGTCGGATTGTACCGGCAGGATTTCAACTTCACTCCCCTTGAAATGTGGCGCAACGCGGATAAACAATGGTACGACAACCGCACGGGCATTGAGGAAAACCACTATGTCACCAACATTTACCGCTACCTTGACACTCTGCTTGCCGTAAACCCCGGTCTGATTATTGATAACTGCGCCAGCGGCGGCAAACGCCTTGACCTTGAAATGTCCCGCCGCAGCATTCCGCTGTGGAGAACGGATTACAATTGCTGTGACAGCACGGGAAAGGTGAACGACGACTCATTGGAGGCAACCCAGAGCGCAACCTACGGCCTCTCCTTCTGGCTGCCCCTGACGGGCACGGGCATCAACCTTTTTTCCGAATATGCCGCCCGCTCCGTTATCACCCCCTGCACCCAGCGCCCGGGGTATGATGATGTAAGAAAATACTTTGATAAAAACTACTTCCCCCTCACCTACGGCGCAACGGATACCGACAAATACCTTGCCGTGCAGTTCGGTGACGAAAAAGAGGGTGTGGCTCTGATTTACCGGCGCGAAAACGTAACGGAGGCCGACTACCGGCTTGTGCTCAACGGCCTTTCCGAAAACGGGAGCTATGAAATCCGCGATTACGACAACCCCGCAGCCGTTACCGCCGCTTCCGGCGGGGAGCTGATGAACGGCGGCCTTACCGTTACGGTTGCCGAGGCACCCAAATGTGAAATCATTCTGTATAGTCAAGTTAACTGACCGCAGATAACGGAGGGAACATCATGACGGAAAAAGCGCTTTCCAACGCCGAACTGAAATACCATTTTCACCCGCAGAAGGGCTGGCTCAATGACCCCAACGGCCTCTCTTATTACTGCGGGCAGACCGTCAGTGTGGCTTATTCCGAAGACGGCGAGCATTTTGAAAAATACCCGGGCAATCCCGTTATCTCCGTTTATCCCCCGGACGGAAGCGCCGATTTCCGTGACCCCGCCATTCTTTTTGAAAACGGCACCTACTACCTGGTCATCGCCTCCGCCGATAAGAAAAAGGGCACGGGCAACCTGCTGCTGTATTCTTCGAGTGATGTGTTCCGCTGGGAATACCAAGGGGTGCTGCGGGAATATGAGGACTGCCGCTATTGCGAATGCCCCTCCTTTGTCAAATGCGGCAGCCGTTACATCCTTTCCGTTTCGGTTTGCCCGAACCGGGCGCGCCACTACTTTGAGGTGATGTGCGGCAGCTTTGACGGCAAAACATTCCGGGCGGATACCGTTTCCCACTTCCAGAAGGGCCCCGACGAATACGCCGGGCAGATTTTTCACGCCCCCGACGGCAGAAACATTCTTATCACATGGATTCCCGGCTGGGAGTATCAGCCCAAAGAAAAGTGCATCGGCTGCCTCTCCCTGCCCCTTGAGCTGAAGGTGACCGACAAAGCCATCACCGCCTACCCCATAAAAGAGGTGCAGGGGCTTATCGGTGAGGACGACACCGTAACCGATGCCTAGGCAAAAGGGATTTGAACACGATATGCCTTAAAAAGCGATCTTCACGCACATTCGGGCGTTTTCCGCCTTGAAATACGACAGTATTCCTGCGGCGAAGAAACACCCGACTGCACGCAAATCTCATCTTTTTAAGGTGCGAAGCAGTTTTGGCGGACAGATTTTCTGCAAAGATGAGGCAAAAAGCGCAGGAATACTTTGTGTATTCCGAGCATTTTTAACGATATATTGGCAAAAAAGATGCCGCTAAAACCATATCGGGTTCGAATCCCTTTTGCCAAAGTACCGTTTTTTCGCGGGAATCATTCACAAATCATCCCATCAAAGTTTATACTTCATTCACAGCGGCTTCATATTCGGCGGGTATACTGCAGGTGTACCAAACGAAAGGAGCCGCACCTTTCAGGTACATTTACCCCTCCTCAATTCAACCCAAACCAAGAAAAAGGCGCCCTCTCAAATAAGGGTGCCTTTTTCGCATTTCGTAAAAGATGCCTTTTTCGCGTCTTATTGAGAAAACGGTTTACAGATAAATCCGGCGAAAAGCGGCAAGACTCTCCTCCGGGGGCATCAGGGGGCCGTATTCCAATCCCACGGCGCCCTTATAGCCCATTTTTTGCAGGCGGTCAAAAATCAGACGGTAGTCGTTTTCACCCTCCTGCAATTCGTGGCGGCCGGGGTGACCCGCAGCGTGGATGTGGGCAATCCACGGCAGATAGGCCTGAATATTATTGAGAATGTTGCCCTCCGTTGCCTGCTGATGGTAGATATCAAAAATGATTTTGACATTTTCGCTGTGCACTTCCTTTACGATATCCGCCGCCTCGGCGGAGGTGGTCAGGAAGTAGCCCTTGTGGTCGTACAGGGCGTTCAGGGGCTCAATCATCAGGGTGATGCCGCTTTTTTCAAGCAGAGGGGCCGCCATGCGCAGGGTAACCACAATGTTGCGGTGCTGCAGGTCACGGGGGGCGCCGGTGTCGGGGCCCACCTGGGTAATCATTTTGGTAACGCCCAGCTCCCTGGCGGCGGCAATGCTTTCCTCCACACCGGCAAGGAACGCGTCGCGATAAGCGGCATCGGTCAGCCGAAATTCCGAGGTGCAGATGCTCACCAGCTGCATCTGCAATTCGTCCAGCACGGCCTTTACGCGGGGACGGTCAAGGCCTTCCCAGTCATAGGTTTCCGCCGCGTCAAAGCCGCAGGCCTTGATTTTGCGGAGGGCTTCACAAAAATCCTGCCCGCCGAAAAAGCAGGGCACGGGCACATCAAAATACATTTGTCATTCCTCCCGGTTCATTCTGATGTTACCATATCATTTTTGAAGAGAAAAAACAACCGTGTATTTCGGAAAATACCGTTTGACGAGGGGGCGGGATTACGGTATAATATTTCGGTATAAAATGATTTATGAAATGCGGTGATACTGTTGATTTCAGCGATTGATGTTGACCTTTCCTACAGCGGACGCACGCTGTTCAAGCATGCCGATGTCACCTTTACCCGTGGCAACTGCTACGGCCTGATCGGTGCCAACGGTGCAGGCAAATCCACGTTTTTGAAAATACTGGCAGGGGAAGTGGAGCCCACGGGGGGCCGCGTTGCCGTAACCCCCGGCGAGCGTATCTCCGTTTTGCGGCAGGACCACTTTGCCTTTGACGACTGCACCGTGGTGCGCACCGTGCTGCTCGGCAATAAAAAGCTTTGCGATATTATGGATGCCAAGGAGGCCCTTTATTGCAAGGAGGAATTCACCGAGGAGGACGGCCTGCGCATCAGCGAGCTGGAAGAGGAATTTGCCGAGATGGACGGCTGGAGTGCCGAGAGCGATGCCGAAATTCTGCTCAACGGTCTTGGGGTGACGAACGAGTGGCACGAAAAACTGATGAGTGAGCTGCCCAATGACCTGAAGGTGAAGGTGCTGCTGGCACAGGCACTGTTCGGCAACCCCGATATTCTGCTGATGGATGAGCCCACCAACCATCTGGACATTGATGCCATCATCTGGCTGGAGGATTTCCTGATGGACTTGGAAAGCACGGTTATCGTGGTTTCCCATGACCGCCATTTTCTCAACAAAATCTGCACCCATATTGTGGATATTGATTTCGGCAAAATCACCATGTATGTGGGCAACTACGATTTCTGGTATGAATACACGCAGATGCGCCAGCGTCAGCTGCGTGAGCAGAACAAAAAGGATGAGGCAAAGGCCGAGGAGCTTAAAAAATTCATTGCCCGGTTCAGCGCCAACGCATCCAAATCCAAGCAGGCCACCAGCCGCAAAAAGCTGCTGGAGAGTCTGGATTTAAACGATTTGCCCGTATCCTCCCGCCGGTTCCCCTTTGTGGGCTTCAAGCCCGACCGTGAGGTGGGCAACGATTTGGTAACCGTAACCGGCCTTTCCAAAACCGTGGGTGACCGCAAGGTGCTGGATAATGTGAGCTTTACCATTCTGCCCTGCGAAAAGGTGGCCTTTGTGGGCACCGATGCCGTGGCAAAAACCACCCTTTTCAGAATACTGGCAGGGGAACTGGAGCCAGATGAGGGCACGGTGAAATGGGGCGTAACCACCAGCCGTTCCTATTTCCCCTCCGACAACTCCGCCTATTTTGACGGGGTGGAGGATTCCCTGATTGACTGGCTGCGCCGCTACTCCGATCTGGTGTTTGAAAGCGATGTGCGCAGCTGGCTGGGGCGCATGATGTTCTCCGGCGATGAGGCCACCAAAAAGGCCAAGGTGCTTTCGGGCGGCGAGCGTGTGCGCTGCATGCTGTGCAAAATGATGCTGTCGGGTGCCAATGTGCTGATTCTGGATGAGCCCACCAACCATTTGGATCTGGAATCCATCGCCTCTCTGAACGACGGTCTCATCAAATACCCCCAGACCCTGCTGTTCACCTCCCATGACCACCAGTTTGTGCAGACCATTGCCGACCGTGTTATCGACATTACCACCGGCAGTCACTACGACAAGAAAATCACCTTTGATGAATATTTAGAGGAGCAGGCCGCTCTTCGGGAAGCGGGCCGCCAATGAGCCGAACACTGTATATTTCCGATCTGGACGGCACGCTGCTTAATCCCGATGCCGTGCTTTCCCCTTTCACAAAGCAGGCCCTTTGCCGGCTGACGGAGCAGGGGATTTCCCTGAGCATTGCCACGGCCCGCACGGCTGCCACGGTAAAAAGGCTGCTGGCGGGTGTGCCCCTGAACACCCCCGTGATTCTTATGAATGGGGTGGCCACCTACGATTTGACGGGGGAGCGCTACACAAAAGCCTTTTATCTGGAGGATGAGGCGCGGAAAATCCTGCTGGATACGGTGCACCGCCACAATTTGGCGGGTTTTTGCTACGGGGTAAAGGATAACACGCTGATTACCTGCTACGAAAATCTGAATTCCCCCGGTGCCGTGCGGTTTATGGAATCCCGCCAAAAGCAATACGGCAAGGTGTTCACCAGGGTGGAGGATTTTTGCGGGAGCGTGGGCAGCGAAATGCTGTATTACTCCATCTCCGATTACGAGGAAAAACTGGCACCCGTGGCGGCTGAACTGCGCCGTTTGCCCGGGGTGCGGGTGGAATTTTACCGGGATATTTACGAAAAGGACTGTTTCTTCTTGGAGGTCAGCTCTGCGGCAACCTCCAAAAAAACAGCCGCCGAGGCCCTGCGCAGGCAATATGGTTTTGACCGTTTGGTGGGCTTTGGCGATAACCGCAACGATTTGGCTCTGGCAGAGGCCTGCGACGAGTTTTATGCCGTGGAGAATGCGGTGGAGGCGGTCAAGGCCGTGAGCAGCGCCGTTATCGGCTCAAACGGTGAGGACGGGGTAGCCCGTTGGCTTTTGGAAAATGCACATGTATAAGGAGAAGTAAGGATGGACAGAATTACCAGTTTCAGCGTTGACCACGATTTGTTGATGCCCGGCATCTATGTTTCCCGCGTTGACGGGGATGTTACCACCTACGATTTAAGAACCAGACGCCCCAACATGGGCGCCTACATGGATACCACCACCGCCCACACCGTGGAGCATATGTTTGCCACCTTTGTGCGCAACTCCGAAATCAGGGACGATGTGATTTATTTCGGGCCCATGGGCTGCCGCACCGGTTTTTATCTGCTGGTGCGCAATGCGGATAACGAGCAGGTGCTGGCGGTAACCAAAAAGATACTGCAGGCCATTCTGGATTATGACGGCCCCGTATTCGGCGCTTCCCAAAAGGAATGCGGCAATTACCGGGATTTGAATCTGGCCTGCGCCAAGGCGGAATGTAAGGCATATCTGGCCGCTTTACAACAAAATCAGACATTTGAGTACAAAACAGTCTAATATTCACATATTATTCACAAAAAGTTCAAAATCTGTTCACGCCGATACACAAAAATGGCATAAAGTGTTCGATATGATACAAACATAGCAGTAACATCTTAATATTGCTATGACGACCATTTTTCATTTTTATTTTCTCTTTCCCTGTGTACCGGCAGATGCTGCACTCATCTGCCGGTACTCCCTTTTTCGGAGGAAAATTAAGCGGCGTGTGGAAGATACGCCGCTTTTTTGCGCGGTAAGGAGGGGCGAAGGTGCGAATCAAAGCAGTATTATTGGATATGGACGGCACGGTGCTGTACACCCTGCCCGATTTGCGTTTGGCGCTGAATATGGCTTTGACAGATTTTTCTCTGCCGCCCATCACCCTTGATGATACCCGCCGTTTTGTGGGCAACGGAATCCGCCGCCTTGTGGAGCAGGCCGTGCCCGCAGGCACCGACCCTGCCGCGGTGCAGGGGGTGATAGAGGCTTTTCACGGCTATTACGCCGTTCATTCCAACGACACCACCGCCCCCTATGACGGCATCCCGGAGATGCTGGCGGATTTGCGGGCCGGGGGCATCAAAACCGCCATTGTATCCAACAAACCCGATTACGGTGTGCAGGCGCTGGCAAAGGCCCATTTTTCCGATACGGTGGATTTCAGCATAGGCCAGCAGGAGGGGATTCCCCGAAAACCCGCCCCCGATATGGCGTACCGGGCGCTGGAGGCACTGGGGGTAACGGCAGAGCAGGCGGTGTATGTGGGGGATTCGGAATCCGATATCCTGACGGCCCGCCACGCGCAAATGCCGGGCATACTGGT
>JAZRWZ010000197.1:0-5288 GCA_045599985.1 Acutalibacteraceae bacterium
TCAATGGGAGTGGTATGCCATCTGGATGATCGAATTAAAGGATGGAACACACATCGGAGAGCTTTGCTTCAAAGGTATTACCGAAGAAGGAACCGCAGAGATTGGATACGGAATTGCTGAGGACTATCAAGGCTGCGGTTATGCGACCGAAGCGGTATCCGCACTGGTGGACTGGGCATTAAAACAACCCGGAGTATCGTGTGTTACGGCGGAAACGGAAGAAAACAACATCGCATCCCAAAGAGTCCTAAAAAAATCCGGGTTTATTCCGATGGGAGAAATCGGTGAAGAAGGTCCGCTTTTTGCCCGCAGAATCACAATCCGTCCGGAAGAACATAAGGATTATAAAGATATCGTTTCTCTCGTGCTTCGCTCGTTCAGAGAGGGAACGGACTATTCCGACGGCACGGATATCGTCGCGCTGATTGAGGAAATCCGCGATTCCGAATACTTTATCCCGGAGCTTTCCTTTGTGGCAGAGCTTGACGGTGAGATTGTCGGGCATTTTCTGTTTTCACGCTTCCCACTGTCAAAGACACCGGAGGGCGGGCACGGCGGAGCAAATGATACCGATATTGTGATGCTTGCACCTGTCTCCGTCCACGCCGATCATCTGCGGCAGGGTATCGGCTCGGCTATGATCAGGCTCGGCATTGAGAAAGTAAAAGAAATGGGGTTTAAGGGTATTATCGTCGAAGGCAATTACCGATTTTACAATACCGTCGGTTTCAGAACTTCGTCCGAATACGGCATCTTCCCCGTCAGCGGGTATCCCATGACCGAGCCGAGATGCCAGATGTGTATGGAGACCTTCCCCGTCTCGCTGAAAGACAAGGGCGGTTACGTCGTATACGATATGTATTATAACGCATAAGCAGAACAAGCGGAATCAAACATCGCTTTTCCGCTATTCGGATGTTTCGGCATAATTGCCGTTATATCTTATAAATCGTTTTCGATGGCATCGTAATCCACGCCCTTGGTTTCTTTCACCAAAACGGCAAGCAGCACCACCGAAACAAGAACCGCGGGAACCGTGATAATCAGGGAAGAAATCCAGAATTTACCCACAAGCATCGGGAGCAAGGCATTCAGTCCGAATCCCACAGCCATGCCGGAATACACAAGAAGCGCAAAGGCTCCGATTACCGATGACCGGATGCCGGTAGGAACCATTTCCGTTGCGATGATTTCCATATAATCTCTTCCTATCCAGTACCCGCCGAGATATAAGCCGTACATGATTCCGATTAAAACAGGGCTTAATCCCCGGTTGCAGAACACAATAAAGAGGATAAATGTGACCAAGGTGACCGAGCCGAAGATACACACGACTTTCTTTCTTCCTATCATATCGGCCAAAAAGCCGGATACCAATACGGACAGGCAATAGAAAATCGGGAAGAAATAGCCGGCTTTCGTAAACGCCTGCTCCGAATACCCGAAATCATCTCTCATAATGATATTGGTATTCTGAATGGCAAGAATGGCAATGTCAAAGATGCATTTGATAATAAGCAGATTTCTTATGGGTTTGTGCCTGAAAATGTATTTGATGGCGGGGATGATTCCCGATTTCTTTTTGTCCTCTTTTTCCTTTCGGATTTGCTCCTGCCTTGTTTCATAGGGAATGGCCAGCAGCTCGCTTCTCTCTTTCACAAATGTGGAGGTTTCCCTTGCCAGTAAAAACACCAGCGCGGCAACAACCACGCCGAAGATTGCCGGAATCAGATATAACTGTCTCCAGTTGGTTCCGTCCTCGTTCAGAATCAACCCTCTTAAGAACGGAATGGATAAGGAGCTTAATCCGCCAAGCGCTTTCACCAGCGAATAGACGGTTGCCCTTTTGTCGGAGGGGGCCTCCTCCAGAATATACAGTATCTGAATATCGTTGCCGAGGAAGAACTGCGAAATGACGGAGCCTACCATGAACACTACATAATTGGATGAAATCAGCGTAATGAATAAGCCGAGCGTCATGCCCAGTGTGGATAATACAAACAGCGGCTTTCTTCCGTACTTGTCACCGAGGGCTTTATAGAACGGAGCAATCAGGCCGATAACATATGAAATCAGGGATACGGCGTTATGAATCGCAAACCCTTCCACCGTATTGTTGGGGAAGAAGGTGTAGATTACATTGCTTTGAACATAGCCCGGTGTGTTTGTGGTAAAGTTATCCAGAATATCCACAAGCAGTATCAGCACAACAATCAGGAAAAAGTAAAATGCCGTTTTGGGTTTCTTTTTCTCTTTTTCAAGCTTGACTATCTGTCTTGCCTCAAAAGATTTGATTTTTTCTTCTTTTGTCATCTTTTTATCTCCTGTTCATAATCTTCTTCCGGGAACGGTACGGTTTTGCCCCACCGTAAATTCAATATATCACAATCTCGGCCACGCCACAATACAAAAAGCGATGTTTCCCCGTTTCTTCATGGGAAGCATCGCTTTTTATCTTTGTTATGAGTAATCAAGGGCTTTACCGCATTACACCGCAAAGGTGATGCCGCAAAGCTCCACCACGGAGCCCACCGCCACACCGATGCCGAACACCAGAGCGGCAATGGCCAGATTCTCTTTGATATTCTTATTCAGGCGGAACAGCACCAGCAGGCCGATGCCGGAGCCCGTGAGCAGACCGGCGAGCATGGCTCCCGTGCTGATAACGCCGGAGAGAAACAGCTCCGTAATCACAATGGAGGCTGCACAGTTGGGAATCAGGCCGATGAGGGCGGCAACAGCACAGCCCACTACGGGCACATCCACAAACAGCTTGCCCAGATTCTGCTCGCCAATCAGGTAAATCACCGTGTTAAGAGCAAAGGTGATAACCAGAATGAAAACGGCGATTTTTCCCGTGTGGTGCAGGGCGGAGCGAAGAATGCTCTCCTCCTCGCAGTGGCAGTGCTCCTGCTCGCACAGGCAGTGAATCTCCTGCTTCCGGCTTTGGCGGCGGGTCAGGCGCATTACCAAATCAATCAGCAGGCCGAACACCACGCCCGTGCCCGCTTTCACCGCTAAAATCTTGAGGATAACGGCAACAGGCACCTGCTCGGAGATGCACACGGGCAGCATCTCATCACTGGTGGAAAGGAAGATGGCGGCCAGCGTGCCCACGGAAATAATGCGCCCCGCATACAGCCCGGAGGCCGATGCGGAAAAGCCGCACTGGGGCACAATGCCCAGCACACCGCCGATGACGGGGCCGAATACCCCTGCCCGGCGAATGGATTCCTCCGCTTTTTCGGAGGTTTTATGCTCAATGAATTCCATGAGCAGATATGTCAGAAACAGGAACGGCAGCAGCTTGATAAAATCAAGCCCCGTGTCCTTCAGTACATCAATCAACGAAGTTCCTCCCCAAGGTTTGTCATGGTGCGGCTCTTATTATCAAAATAGAAATTAGGTGCCGGAGCCGTGAATATTACTATATATTATTTTGTGATTGATGTCAAGAAGGCGGGCAGAGCTGTTCTCCGTCACGGGCAAAGCTGTTCTCCGTCACGGGTCTGCCGGTCTTCAACAACGGGCAGGGGCTATTCCCCGGCGCTGCGTGATGTTTCCACCCTGCGGCGCAGGGCGTGGAGCGATACGGGCCGGGCGCGGGCCGCTTTTTCCTTTGCAAAACGACCTTCGGTCGGGTACTCCTCACAGCTTACCAGCGATGCCGCCACCACGGTCATGTCATCCCGGCGACCCCGGTGGCGCTCCCCGGCGGATTTCAGAATCTGCCGGGCCAGCTCTCCCATATTCTCCGGGCAGGGGTTTTCCCGCAGGGCATCCTCAATCCATTTGCTGCCCTGCTCCGTCACCCCGTCACTCATGAGCAGCAGGGTGTCGTTCTGCTTGAGCACCACCCGCCGCTCCTTAAAGGAAACGGGGGAAAGGATTCCCAGCGGCAGGGAGCAGATTTCCACCTGCCGCACCCTGCCCCCCACGGTGCAGAAGCCGACGGCGGCCCCCGCTTTGAGAAAGGTGACCTCCCCGGTATAAAGATTGACCCGCGCCGCGTCCAGCGTGGCAATGGCCTCCTCCCCGCTGCGCACATTCAAGGCGGTGTTGGTGATGTCCAAAGCCGTGTCCGGGTCTGTGCCCGCTTTGATTAATCGGCTGAAGGTATCCACGGCCAGGGCGGCATCCACCGCCGCCCGCGCCCCGGTGCCCATGCCGTCGCTGAGCAGGGCGTAGGCCTCCGCACCGGTACTGAAATAATCACAGTAATCTCCGCAGAATTTTCCGTTATCCGCCGCCGAGGATGCGGTGCCGAGGCGCAGGGAAAAAAGAGGTTTTCGCCGCAGCAGCAGGCAGGTGCCCCGCTCCGTTTCGGTAACACCGTCCACCGTCAGGGCTATGCCCAGTGCCTCCTCCAACAGCCTTGCCGTTTTGCCGGGGGAGAGCCGACGGGGCAGCACCGCCGTGATTTGCAGGGTCACCGCCCCGTCCACCGGCTCCGTGCACCGCAGGTGAACTACCTGCACCCCCAACCGGGCCAGCGTATCCGCGGCAATGCGCTCGTTCTCCGTAAGCACCCGCTCCCCGTCCGCCACACGCAGGGAAACCTCCCCCAAAAAGCGGGATACGGTGGTGAACAGGCTGCAGGCCATCTCCCGGCAGCGGTCACGCCGGGCGGCGGTGAGGGTATCGCTCCCCGCATCCTCCCATAAAGAAATCAGGGCTTCGCTCAACCGCTCCGCGCAGGGGCATTCCTCCGCAAAGCCCGGGCGAAAATCCCGCCGGGTGAGGATGCCTGTCTGCTGTAAACGGCGCAGGGCGCTGTCCAAATCGCCTCTTTCCGGGCAGCCGCACTGCCCCATCAGGGGGCACTCGCCGCAAACCCGTTCCCGTGTCCGCAGCAAAATCAGCTCCCGGGCCGTGGGGGTGAGGGCCGCCATGCCGTCGGAAACCCGCGTGACCCCGGCGCTGACCCGCTGCAGCGCCGCTGCCGCCGCCCGCAGCTGAGCAGGCACATTGCTGTAACCGCCCTGCCAATGGGTCAGCTCGGGAGCAATCAGCCGCACCCGCAGCCGTGCCAGCGGTTTTTCGGGAATCAATAAAAATACGGCGGCGGCAAGTCCCGTTTCCACCAACAGAGCCGCCCCCTCTCCCGTGCCGTCCAACAGGCCGAAGGCGGCACCAAGCAGGCAGATGGCTCCTGCGGAAATCCATCGGTTCTGCCGCGCCATGGCACAGCATATGCCCGCCGCGGGCCAGAACAGCGCCAAAGTGCCGGGGGCTCCCCCCGCATTGAGCGCCAGACCCACCGCAATGCCCACAATGCCGCCCAGAGC
>JAZRWZ010000198.1:0-2820 GCA_045599985.1 Acutalibacteraceae bacterium
AAAAAGCCCAGACCAAAGCTTAGTCCGGCAGCTGCAAGCAGCAGTTGCCGCAGCACCTTTCGTTTGCAGTGAAAGCCCGTCAGCGCAAAAAAGGCAAAGGCGCACAGAAAGGCCGCCGCGCTTAACACGGCAATAAAGTAGAAAGGCTGCCTGCCCCGCTGCAGCAGAAATAGTCCCGTGGCAAACAGACCTGCCACCGTGCCGAAGCCCAGCAGGGGCAGGGAAACGGATTTTTGAAAAACGGTTACCCATGCAAACACCGCAAGGCACCAGAACAGGGCCGCCATCACGGTAAAAACAGCCGTAACCGTGCCGTCGGCGGGCAAATTGCCCGTTGCGGCATAGTAGGGCGCGTAAACGGTGAGCAGGGGACCGAAGCCGAAATAACTGTAATATTTGCCGTTATACAGCGCTCTGTCCCACAGGGCGGAAATGCCCTTGCGGCTCTCCTTATCGTAAGGATTCTGCAATGAAAGCAGTTCTTCGGAGGGCTTCACATCCAACGCGGCCTGCCCCTTCATCCATGCATCAAATTGCTGCACATAGGGGTTATAGCTTTCTACTCCGTTTTCCAAAGGGTAGGCAATGGGCTCATTCTCTGCATTTTTCAGAACGGTTACAAAGAGCAGGGCACAGCCCACGCAAAGGGCGGCAATACCCACTGCGAATACCCTGTGCCACGGCTTTTTGAAGTCAAAAGGCACATGAAACAACCCCAACGCGGCAGTCAGGGCAAGTGCCGCAAATAAAAAAGCGATAATCCCGAACCGCAGGGCGTGAAAGCTGAATCGGTAGGCGGGGTTAACGGTGATATTTTTATAGCAGAGCATGGCATCCTTGGGGGATACAATGCGCAGGGTAGTTGCCGTGTGGTCGAATTTGGCGGGAATCCGAACGGTAACGACCCTTTCCTGTTCGCCCACAAGGTGCTGTGCGGAGTGAGCGGCCAAAAATCGCTCCTCATCCCCGGGGAAGGCAATGCCCACGGTAATCATGTATAAATCATCGGGCAATTCAAAGGGGCAGAATACGGTGAATTGCAGGGTGTGAACGGGGGCGTTGACGGTTAAGTCCAGTTGACCGCCGCCTTCGGAAATCATGTAACAATCCCCCACGGATAAGGCGGTGGAGGAGGGGGCTGTTTCGGTCAACGTGACCGGGGAATCCCCCCGGCGGTGATACAGAAAATACCCGCCGTTGGAAAGCGCGATTTCACAAACCGCCGCCAACAGCAGGGCAGCGGCAACGGCAATCAACCCTTTTTTCAGTCGGGTGCGGCTCATTTGCCTGCCTCCTCGTGGTATTCCGTTTCGGTGTTCACGTGCCAGAGGGCGGTTTTATCGTCGGAACCGGAAAGCAGTGCCTTCACGGCCTCAAAGGCGGTGACCATGCTGTGGTCCATGTTGTTATAGCGGTGCTGACCGTTGCGGCCGATGCAGTAAAGATTGGTGAAGCGGTTCAGGAAGGCAATCAGGGTATCAATCTCGGCATAGGTGTCAAAATAGGCGGGGTAGGCCTTTTTCACCCGCTCGCGGTGGCTGTCAAGAATGGGACAATCGGGTGTGATAACGCCCATTTTCTTCAGTTCATTCACAGCCTGCGCCACACAGTCCTCCTCGCTCATGTTCCAAAAAGCATCGCCCTCGGTGCAGAAGTATTCAAGGCCCATCCAAACGGTGTTGGCAGGGTCCTTTACAAGGTAGGGTGACCAGTTGTTAAAAATCTGAATGCGGCCCAGTTTTACATCGGTATCCTGCACATAAATCCAGCAATCGGGCACAATGTTGCCCAACGTTTTGATTTTGGTTTCGTTTTTCAGCTTTAAGCGGGGCACTTCCAGACCCACGGTAACAAAATCACGGTAGGGCAGGCCTGCGGCAATCCGCGCCGCATCGGCGGGCACGGCTTCACCCATTCCCTTGGCAAGGTCGCAAAGGGGCATGGAGGAGAAAACACAATCCGCGGCCACAGTCTGCATCTGACCGTCTATTTGATAGGTGACGGAGCAGACACGCTCACCCTCGGTGCTGAGAGCCGTAACATCGGCGCCGTAAAGCAGGGTGCCGCCCAAACGCCGGAATTCATCGGCGGCCTTCTCCCACAGTTGACCGGGGCCGAGCTTGGGATAAACAAATTGCTCAATCAGGGATGTTTCAACCTGACGGTTTTGTTGAGGCAGAAGCTTGGAGAACATATCCTTCACCACGGCAAGAATGCTGAGTCCCTTTACCCGCTGTGCACCCCAGTCGGCGCTGATTTGAGAGGGGTGGCGGCCCCACAGTTTTTCGGTGTAGCCCTCAAAGAACATAGAATAGAGCTTTTTGCCGAAACTGTTGATGTAGAAGTTTTCGAGCGAATCTTCCGGGCGTTTGTGGATGCAGGAAGCGAGATAGCTGAAGCCCGCTTTCATGGTGGTGAAAAAGCCCATATTGCGGATGGTTTCCCATTTCATGCTGATCGGGTAATCGAAGAATTTGTGGTGATAGTAAATGCGGGAAACGCGCTGACGGAGAAGCATGACCTCATCGGTGGTTTCCGGATCGGGGCCGTTTTCCGCAAGCGGTTTTTCGCGTCCGAGCTTTTTATCGTCATAAGAGGGTGCGCCCTGCATCGGCATTTGCTTGTTCCACCATTGCATCACGCGGTCGTCTTTAGAAAAAAAGCGGTGGCCGCCGATATCCATACGGTTGCCGTTGTGGCGGACGGTGCGGGAAATACCGCCGAGAACTTGGCTTTCTTCCCAAATTTCCACCTCGTACTGATCCTTGCCTTTTTTCAGCAGTTCGTACGCCGCTGTAAGGCCGGCAGGACCGCCGCCGA
>JAZRWZ010000199.1:0-4199 GCA_045599985.1 Acutalibacteraceae bacterium
GAGGGGTTTGAGGGGTTTAGGGAGTTTGGGGTGTTAAAAAAGCCGCCCGCCGTAGGGCGGACGGCTCGGTTCTGTGTCATCAGCGGTGCTACTCGCCGATGACGCCCGCATAGACGGAGTCGGAGACCGATGTGAGGTCGGCGGACTGGAACATGATGTAGCATGCCACCGGTGCCGCGCCCCAAGAGTCGGGGAGATTCAGTATCATCTCCGCGTTGTCCCTGATGTCGTCCACGCTCTTCTGGATGTACGTCTCGTTGGTGGCGGTGTTCACCGCCACGCCGACGGCGAGGTCGTACGAGCCGCCGCCGGCGCACTCCCAGCGGATGGTCTTGTCGCCGCCGTCGTCGAGGCATGAGGCGGCCATCGCCTTGGCGAGCCTGCCCCTGCTGAGCGTGAGCTTGCTGAAGTCGATGACGACGGCTCCTTCGCTGAAGCCGACGGCGTTCTTGAGGTTGCAGGCCACCGCAGCGTTCATGTTCGAGCCTCTGCCCGACCATGTGCCGAGTGCGATGAACGAAGCGAACCTTTTGAGGAACGCCACGGTGAATTTGAGCTTCTCGCGCTGCGCCACCTGGTCGCGAGTGCGTGGGTTCTTGATTGACTGCGCCTGTCCGCGCATGTAGGCGATGCCCTTCCAGGACGCGCCCACGACGGTCCCGACCTTGCCGGAGAAGCCGCCGAGAATACCTTTCTTGATTGTACCCATGATTTTTGGTTTTTGGTTGTTAGTAATTAGTTTTCAGTGGCTTACTCTGACGGGAGTGTCACGGTGCCGAGGTAGGCGGAGTCGGAGGCGGCGGAGCCGTTGTCCTTGACGAAGGCGATGTAGCATGCCACGCTGTCGCCGGCCCAGGAGTCGAAGCCGCCGTTGGAGTAGCTGCCGCTGCTACGGGTCTTGCCTGTCGAGGAGATGGCGTGGATCTGGTTCTTGGCGGTGTTGAACAGCACGGCCATGACCTTGTCGGTGGCGTCGACGCCCTCCTCGGAGGAGTTGTCGTCCCACGTCATCTTGGCCATGCCGGAGGCGATGGTGACCGCGCCGCCCTGCACGCCGGGCAGCGAGCCCTGGGCGATGATGAGCTTGTCGGGGTTGACGGTCAGGCTGTCGCCGACGTACGAGACGAGCCCGCTGGCGTAGTTGGCCTTCGTGGCTGCGTTGTACGCCGACATCCTGACCGCCCTCTCCTTGAATGTGATGTTCAGAAGGTCCTCGAACTGCGACATCAGCCCGATGAGCTTCATGAAAAGCTCGCGGTGCATGCTCTGCTTCTTGGTCCGGGGGTTCTTCACTGACTGCGCGAGGGAGCGCATGTAGGCGATCCCTTTCCAGGACGCGCCGACGACGGTCCCGACCTTGCCGGAGAAGCCGCCGAGAATACCTTGCTTGATAGTTCCCATGATGATTCTGGTTTTTGATTGCTGATGAAAAATTTTGGTTTTTGGCGGATGTTCAGCTGGATTGGACCTGTCTGACGTTGACCGGTGCGTCATCGGGTCGGCACTCCCGCCGGAATCCGGGTGCAAAGATAACAAGGGAAATCCGGATTGGTGTCAAGACAGAGTGATATGACGCTAATTTGTAGTGTTTTAGGTGAAAAAAGGCTATTTAGGTGTTTGAGGTTATTAAGGTGGTTAGGTGATTGTTTTTTTGTGTTGAGAGTTAAGAGTGGAGTTGCTTCGGCAGGTATCTCCAATATCCGGGTATAGACGGGTAGAGTTGGTATAGAGCAGGTATAGGGATGGTATAGGGATGGTATATGAAAAACATGTCGGGAAAGTGGCAAAAAAACATGGTGAAAACTGTGCTGGTCGCTTCGTGCTGCAGCCATCGGCGACGCGGAGCGACTGCAACGCGAACGCCCCCATATTTTTTTCCAACCAAAACCAAAAGAAAAAGCAAAAAATAAAATGATAATGCTTTTTCAGCGAAGTAAAGTGCCGACAGTCAAGGCTTTTTGGAAAAAATACTACCCTGGAGCTTGCGGAAGGGTGGAGATTTTTTTTCAAAAACCCGCAGGACCCGGCCTTGACGGGCAAACTTTACGAGCTAACTTTGCATTATGATTTTATTTGTTTTTTTTCTTGAAGAAGCGTTTTTGCTTTTTCGTTTTCCCGCCGAGAGTTTTATGTTTTTTGATATTCCGATATTTGGAAACTTTATGTTACAATGACCGTTGTGGGGGTGGGTCGGGTGGGCACCATCCGCGTTGTGTTCAGCCGGATACCGCGCGTTGATGGAGACGGAGGCGTTGGTGCAAGTGCCTGACGGAGTGAAGCCGGAATGAGTCGTCAGCCGTGGAGCGCAGCGCAACAGCTGACGGCGATGGAGGCGAAACGAAGTCAGGCACTTGCCAACGATGACCTTACAAAAAATCAGCCGTAATGTCAGACTTTGCATGGTGTCAATGACGGAACTGTCATGATGAGAACCTTAATGCCACCGAAGATGTTGATGTTCTGCGTTCACCGAGGGGATTTCCGTTTTTACGTGATCGCGGTGAAAATGGCGCGCGTTTTCCTGCCTTTTGCCGTGAGCCGAAAAGCGGGTGTGTGAGCGTCATGTTCAGAGATGCCTGAATGCGGGTGGCGCGCGCCGCGCGCGGAGCCTCGCTCTGCCAGGAAAAGCCCGGAATGCAGCCCGATGAAAACCATTGTTTGGAAACAGCTGCGTTTTGTTAGCATTGTGCGTTGTTGAGAGGCGGAAGCGTCAAGGGCTGCATGAGGGCGTCTGGCAGTAAGGTGGCAAAGGAAAATGCGGCGAATAACCTTCATTAGAAACGATAGCTTCATTGCCGCTTTGCCTGCCGCCACCAGCTAGGCGACACGGCGGCGCGCCTTGACAAAAGCGGCGACTGCGCCCCCCCCCTGAAAAGATGTGCGTAGCGCACCGCTGAAGAAAGGGGGTCGGGGGCGGCGCAGGGGAAGCCGCGGGTGACGACCGATGGAGCGTGCTGGCGGCGGTTCCAAGCGCCATAGCGCGGTGGCCGGCAAGGGCGGCGCAAAAAAAATACTACCCGCAGGGTGGAGATTTTTTTTTTGCAGCCGCTCGCGAAGCCCTTGCCGGGCATGGAACGCCGACAAAGCGGAAGAGGGAGGAACACCGCTTCACCGCCCGGACCGTTTTGCTACACGGGGCTTGGTTGCGAGACGGAGGCTTCCTTTTTTAGTCTTTATAAAATACGAGAACACTTTGGTTTAAAGTGATTTCTTCTTGAGTTTTTCGACATTTCATTTTTTAGAGTGAGCGTTTTTCAATGCCGTGAACGATGGTCGGGTGCTTAAGGCAAGTGCTTTTGCCCCTGCTATGACGAGGTGCGCAAATAGAAGTTGGGGCGTGTTGGCTTGGCGGGGCGTGGTTGGAAGCGAGGCAAAAGCTCTTGCAGACCTGTTGCGTTTTTTAGAGACGGCATCTGACTGGGGATGGGTGCACGAGGTTACTCGACTTCGCTCGCGATGGCGGTGGGATGTGCGTTTTCAGGCAAGGAGAAAAAAAGATTATTTGTTTAGATGGGTTCTATAAATTCAGTTCCTTTGTCTTATCAGCAGAACCCTGTATCTGATTCGACAAAGCTCGCCCTAAACAGGCACTATCTCATATTGATTTAACTATTCTTTTTCAAAAACTGACTGCAAAGTTACAACTCCCCGACTTAATCTGCTTGTTCTCTTCGCGGCTGTTACGTTGGCGAGGTGCTTCTACAAAACTTGCGTCTATCATCTTCCCCTCATTGAAAATCAGCCCCTTACGCTCAAGCAATTCATGAAATTGGTCAAACATCAAATCGAAGGTTCCTTTCTCGCTCAACATATCACGATACTTCCATAGCGTGCGAGCATCTATCACATCATCCACATTCATGATGCCCAAAAAGCGACGGAAACTCATTCTGTCCGTTATCTGATATTCTAACTGCTCATCACTCAATCCATAGAAACGCTGAAGGAACAAAGCCTTGCAGACAAAAACCGGATCCATTGGTTTGCGACCGGCGTTACTCTTGCGATCCTTTTTATATGAGGCCTCCTCCAACATGGGGCGGAACATCTCAAAGTCAATATACTGTTCCAACCGCTCCAATGGGTTGCCTAAAGCGGATAAGTTGGTCAATGTTTCTTCTTTCTCAAAGAGACTTGCTGGTTTCAGTTGTGCGAATTTTGCCTTCATTTTCGTAATTTTTATGCAAAGTTACAAAAAA
>JAZRWZ010000200.1:0-1414 GCA_045599985.1 Acutalibacteraceae bacterium
GACTGCACGCAAATCTCATCTTTTTAAGGTGCGAAGCAGTTTTGGCGGACAGATTTTCTGCCAAGATGAGGCAAAAAGCGCAGGAATACTTTGTGTATTCCGAGCATTTTTAACGATATATTGGCAAAAAAGATGCCGCCATAACCATATTGGGTTCGAATCCCTTTTGCCTACATCCGGGAGGAGTACCTGCGCGGCGGCGAAGAGGTTGTTATCACCGTTTTGAAGTAATCCCCGGCAGCGGCCTGCCCCGGTAATCAACCATCATAATCATTCGGAAAAGAGGTAATTCCCATGCTTGAACAGATTATGGACGCTTTAAAACTTGCCTTTCGGCAGAAGAACGCCGTTTACACGGCTATGGAAGCCTTTCAGAATTTCTTCCACGGCTTCTCATTCAAAAAAATCGTCTCCCTTTTTATTGCCGTAACCGAAATGTTCGGCAGCCTTCTTTTTGACACCCCCTTCACCCGTGTGGGGCCGGAGGTGGATTTGTCGGGCTACAGCCTTGTGTTTGAGGATGAATTTGACGGGGACACTCTGGACCTTGATGTGTGGCGGCACCGCTGTGAGGGCGCACGCCGCTGCGGCTTTAACGCGGATTCACAGGTGAAGCTGGAAAACGGCAACTGCGTGCTCACCGGCGAATACCTGAAAAACGGAAAATACGGCGAGGGCTGGTATGCCGGCATGATTGCCCTGAAAAAACCCGTTTGCCGCGGTTATTTTGAAATCCGCTGCAAATGCAACAAGGATAAAGGCTTCTGGAGCGCCTTCTGGATTCAGTCCATCAGCGACCCGTATGACCACTATCTCTCAAACGGCGGCATCAACGGCGCGGAGCTTGATATTTTTGAGGCCATGAGCGCCGATGAAAAAATCGGCAAATTCCGCAACTCCGTGAGCCAGACCATCCACTGCAACGGCTGGGACGATGATATTGAGCATATTGATTCCTGCTGCCTTGGCAGATTCACGGTTGACAGCGATATTTATGAGGAATACAACACCTACGGCCTCAAGTGGACGGAGGATGAATACATCTTCTACATCAACGGCCGCGAAACCGCAAGAACCTCCTTCGGCAAGGGCGTTTCCACCGTGCCCGAGGAGCTGATTGTATCCCTTGAAATCCCGGATTCCTCCACGCTGCTTGACCAATACGGCACCGATTACAGCACGCAGATGATTGTGGACTACGTGAAAATCTGGGAGGCAAAATAAGCGGTTTTTCGCTGTTCCGATTGTCAAAATCAAAAACAAATGCCTCTTCACGAAAAGTTGGGGCTAAAGAAAAATAAATATTGAAAAAGAGCATTACTTGCTCCAAAATTGAAGTTACCACACCAGCAATTAAGGAGAACAAAGTAATGCTCTTATCTAATGATATAAAGATTGACCTCAACTGTCAAGG
>JAZRWZ010000201.1:0-12530 GCA_045599985.1 Acutalibacteraceae bacterium
GGTATTATGTAAAATCAGTGCATTTTCTTCTATGGAAGAGGTTTCGGCAGTAACCCCTTCCTCGGCAAGCAGAGCAATCAGTTCATCCCTGCTCACCCGGGTGGTGTTTACCCGAATCACCACGGGCGACGGCTTCAGTGCAGTTTTAGCTATGGCCACCGCATTCTCTTTGCCGTAGGATTCCGTCCAAAGGGAAATGAGCCATTCGGGGCAACTGTATTCAACAGAAAGTCTCTTTATATCATCCTCATCGCCCTGTGGCAGGCAAAAGCCGTTTTGTGCCACACGACGAAGGATGGCATTCACCAAAGAAGCGGCAAATGCGGATTTGTTATTTTTAGCAAGCTTTACGCTCTCATTCACAGCGGCACTGTCGGGCACTTTATCCATAAATAAGAGCTGATAAGCGCCCATTCGCAAAATCACAAGCAATTCGGGGCGCAGTTTTTTAAGTGGCTGTGTCAGGTACAGAGAAAGGTTGTAATCCAGCGAAATCATGCGGTCAAGAGTTCCGTACACCAAAGCTGAAACAAAGGCGGCATCGCGGCTGTCCAGATCGCCGTTTTCGGAAAGCATGGCATCCACCGCTATGTTGGAGTATGCTCCGTCACGGTGAATCCGCAGCAATATTTCAAATGCCGTTTGGCGTGCTGATTTCATAAATATTCTTTCTCCTAACACACAAATCCAAAATTAATTGCGGCGGTTGTTGGTGAACCGAAGCACAAAACGAAGCAGGTTTGCCAAAGACACGATAAGTGAGGTAACATAGGTCAAGGCCGCTGCGCGCAGCACCTTTTTGGCACCGTCTTTTTCGTCGTCATACAGTAACCCGCGTTCTTCAATCGCTTTCAAGGCGCGTTTACTGGCATCAAATTCCACGGGAAGGGTCACAAACTGGAACAACGCAACCAGACCGTACAGAATCAGGCCGGCGTAAATGAGAGGGCCGAAGCCGAGAAAATAACCGATAATAGCCATGGGCAGACCGATGGTGGAGCCCACATTGCAAACCGGCACCAAAGAGGAGCGGATACGGTTGGGCAAATACCCGTGAGCATGCTGAATGGCGTGACCCACTTCATGACAGGCAATGCCCACGGCGGCAATGGAATCCCCGCTGTATACATCCCGCGAAAGACTTAGTACCTTAGTTGTGGGATTATAATTATCGGTCAGATTTCCGCCGATTTGCTGAATATACACATCGGTAATGCCGTAATACATCAGCACACACTGGGCAGCATATGCTCCTGTAATTCCGCGAATATTTCTTACTCTGTTGTATTTTTTATAGGTGGATTTTACTTTGACCTGTGCCCATGTTGCCAGCAGCAAGGCAGGCAGAACCAACAGAATATAGTAGAAATCTATTCCGTAATAGCCCATATTCTTTCTCCTTTATGAATCAAAAAACTGCATACCCTTTTCCAAAGCGGCACCCCGCAGATAATCGGCGGCATCCATGGCTTTTTTGCCCTCCGCCTGCAGGGAAACAATCTCAACAGCACCCTCGCCGCAGGCCACAATCAGCCGTTTATCACAAACAAGAATCTCACCGGGTTTTCCGTTCCCCTCGGCTTTTTTGCTAGCCAAAAGCTTAATTCTCTTGCCGCGCAGCACCGTAAAGGCGCAGGGCCATGAGAAAAATCCTCTGATTTTATTGTGAACGACAGAGGCGGGTTCATTCCAATCAATCTCTGCCATCTCTTTGCAGAGCATGGGAGCGTAGGAAGAAAGGGAATCATCCTGCTTTACCGGCTGCAGTGTGCCGTTTTCCACCTGCGTGAGCACCTGCTCCAAAACGGAGGGAGCCAATAAAGAGAGTCTGTCCCACAAAGCATCGGCAGTTTCATTCTCGCCGATTGTAACCTTTGCGGTAAGCAGCATATCACCGGTGTCGAGGCCCTCATCCATCTGCATGGCGGTGACGCCGGTTTCGTTACAGCCGGTAATCACCGACCACTGTATGGGTGCGGCACCGCGCAGGGCGGGCAGCAGAGAGGCATGAATATTGATGCAGCCGTGAGGAGGAAGCTCCAGAATCTCTTTGGGCAAAATCTTTCCGTAAGCCACTACCACAATCAGTTCCGGATTTAATCCCTGCAGAATTGAGAGTGCTTCGCCGTCACGCATCTTGGCGGGCTGAAACACGGAAAGTCCCAATTCCAGCGCCTTTTCCTTTACGGGCGGCGCGGTCAGAATCATTTTGCGGCCCTGAGGTTTATCGGGCTGGCAGAAAACGCCGCACACCTCATGCCCGAGATCATATAATTTTTGCAGGCAGGGAACGGCAAAATCCGGTGTTCCCATATATACAATTCTCATGTTGTTCCTCCGCTTATTTATCGTTAAGCATGGAGCCCGGCGCCAATCTGTCTGTAAACAGAACACCGTCCAGATGATCGGTTTCATGGCAGAAGCAGCGGGCCTTCAGGCCATCCGCTTTGTAAATACACCACTTGCCGGTGCGGTCCTGTGCCTTCAGTTTAACTACGGCGGGGCGAAGGGTAACGCCCTTTTCACCGGGAATGGAAAGGCAGCCTTCCTCCTCCAGCTGTTGGCCGGAGGTCTCGATAATTTCGGGGTTAATCAGTTCAAGATAACCGTCACCGCAATCCAACACAATCACGCGGCGAAGCACACCCACCTGAACGGCGGCAAGGCCGACACCCTCGGCGGCATACATGGTTTCCTTCATGTCATCCAAAAGGGTCATTAAACGGTCATCAAAGTATTCGACTTTACGGGAGGTTTTGGCCAAAATCGGATCTCCCTTTTTCACAATGTTTCGTAATGCCATATCTTTATACCTCTATTATATGATGGTTTCGGGATTCAAATCGGCAAACACGGTTACACTGCCGTATTCCTTTTTATTCCCGTATTCCATCAGAATTTTCGCAATCATTTCACGGAATGCACGGGTTGCCCGGCATTTGATAATCAAACGGTAACGGTAACGGTTGCTCACCTTCACCACACGGGCGGCATGAGGCCCGAGCACCATCACCTTTTCGTCTTTATACTCATTTTTCGTGCAATCCATAATCATGCCGAGCGCTTCTTTGGCGGCAGACTTCACCTTCAGCTCATTTTCGCCGGTGAACGCCAACACGCAAATGTCGCAAAACGGCGGATAAATCAGGGCTTTACGGATTTGAACCTCCGTTTTGTAAAAAGCCTCATAATCCTGACGGGCGGCAAGGCGAATTACTTCATTTTCAGGGGTCATGGTCTGAATAACAGCCCTGCCCTCGTGCTCGCCCCTGCCGGAGCGACCAACCACCTGCGTTAACAAATCAAAGGTTTTTTCAAGGCTGCGGAAGTCGTCGTTATATAGCTGCTGGTCAGCGGATATAACGCCAACCAAAGTGACGGAACTGAAATCCAGCCCTTTTGCCACCATCTGGGTGCCAAGCATAATATCATATTGCCCTTCGGAAAAAGCACGCAGCATTTTTTCGTGGGAATCCTTGCCGGAGGTGGTATCCGTATCCATTCGCAGAATACGGGCACCGGGAAGCAGACGGGCAAGGTCATCTTCAATTTTTTGTGTGCCGAAGCCTGTGTAACGAACGCTGTTTTCGCCGCATTCCGGACAGGTCTCGGTAAAGGGAACGGAATAGCCGCAATAATGGCACATCAGCCGTTTATTGGCGGCGTGGTAAGTCAACGAAATACTGCAATTCGGACAGCTGATGACATGACCGCATTCATTACACGCCACAAAGGTGTTATACCCGCGGCGGTTCATCAGCAAAATGGACTGCATGTCGTTATTTAAATTTTCCTGCAATAAGTCAAGCAGCTTCTGACTGATTGCGGGGCAGCCCTGTGCCTGGGGTTCCCGCAGCATGTCCACGGTAATTACCTGAGGCAATTTTGCAGCGCCGTAGCGGATGCGAATAGTTTCAAGGCCGTAACGCCCGTTTTGGGCGGCGGCAAAGCTTTCTATTGACGGAGTAGCCGAAGCCAACAGCAGCAGGCATTGATGCCGCACGGCCCGGAATTTAGCCACATCCACCGCATTGTAGCGGGGAGACTGTTCGGATTTATAGGTGTGCTCCTGCTCCTCATCAATAATGATCAAACCGATATTTTTCAGGGGAGCAAACACGGCGCTGCGGGTGCCGACCACAATGGTGGCCTCGCCGCTTTTGGCGCGTTTCCACTCATCCAGCCGTTCTCCGGCAGAAAGAGCACTGTGAAAAACGGCTACCTTTTTGCCGTATCTTCTGCGGAACAAAGAAAGTGTTTGCGGCGTAAGTGCGATTTCGGGTACCATGACGATAACGGATTTTTCTGCAGCGACCACATCATCAATGGCTTTCAGATACACTGAGGTTTTGCCGCTTCCCGTAACACCGTAAAGCAGGGTTACCCCGGCTTGTTGGCTGTGAATCTTTTCGGAAATGCCGCAAAATGCTTTCTGCTGCTCCTCGGTTAAATGAATCTCCCTGAATTCTTCCGGTTCGATGTTTTCGCCGGGAGTGCGAAGCACCTCAAACTCAACCCAGCGGGCCACGCCGTTTTTTACAAGAGCGGCAGGCACGGCGGGGGTAACGCCGGTGTAGTAGCAAACCTCCTTTACGGTGGCACACTCCACATCCAGTAAATAGTCATATACGGTTTTTTGTTTGGCTGTCAGTTTAACACCTTCGGGAATCTCTTCCGTCAGCATCAGCTGCCGAACGGCGGCATCCCCTACTTTACGCACGGCATCGGTGTTGCAATACAAAAGGCCCTTCTTAACAAGGTCATCCAGCACCGTATTGTTGCCTGCAAAGCCGAGAGCCTTGTGCACCACTTCTTTTTTCACATACCCGGAGCGTGATGCCACCAAATCATAGGTTTCCCGCTCCAATCCGGTCAATCCTGCTGCCGCATCCGCGGAATTTTCTGCCGCAGCGTAGCTTTGCACCATACGGTGATTGATGCCGGAGGGAAGCATGGCCTTGGCGGCCTCATAGAGGGTGCAGAAGGTGCGTTCCTTCAGCCAAAAAACAAGGGCAAGCATTTCATCATCAAGCAAGGGGGATTCATCCAGTACCTCGCTGATTTTCTTAAAGCCCCGGCCGCCTTCTCCCTCATGCAGATTAAGGATGACACCGAGTCTTTTTTTGCTGCCTTTGCCGAAAGGAACGGTAACACGGCAGCCGGGAAGAGCAGCCGACTGCAATTCCGTGGGAATCACATAGTCGTATGCCTTGTCGAAGCCGTATGCGGCCCCTTCCACAGCAACGCCTGCCAATTTCATACCCTTTGCCGTTCCTTTCCTGATGTTGAATGATTACAGATTGCGAATCTCCTCGGGCTCAACAATCACGTATTCACCGTTGATAATCTGTTCAATAGCAAGAGATACGGGCTTTTCGGTCATAATCTCTTTGTCTTCCTCAGCCTTTTCGGCAATGGCTCTTGCTCTTTTGGCGGTAGCGGTTACAAGAGAGTAACGGCTGAGATGGTTCTTTAACACTGCTCTGAGATCGGGATTAAGCATGATGAATTACCTCACTTATGGTTTTTTTATTACGGGCAGATTTCAGCTTTTCAGCCTTAATGATGGATGCAACATCATCGGCGGCCTGCTGAAGGCTGTCATTGATGACAACATAGGAATAATCGGAGCTGCGGCGCATTTCTTCTTTTGCAATCAGAAGGCGGCGCTGAATCACCTCTTCATCATCGGTGTTGCGCCCGCGCAGTCTCTTTTCCAGCACTCCAACGCTGGGGGGCAAAATGAAGATGCTGACACAGTCGGGATAAAGAGCACGGATTTTATCGGCACCCTGCACTTCAATTTCAAGCAGCACGTTTCTGCCGGCGGCAAGTGCCTCGTCAACAGGTGCTTTGGGTGTTCCGTACAGATTCCCGCCGTATTCGGCGAATTCGAGGAATCCGCCTTCCTTCAGTTTCTTTTCAAAATACTCGCGGGTCACAAAATAATAACTTTCCCCGTCAACCTCTCCGCACCTTTTTTGGCGGGTGGTAAGGGAAACGGAAAGGTTAAAATCGGCGCCGTTCTTTTTCATTTCCTCAATCACGGAATCTTTACCGGCACCGGAAGGACCGGAAAGAACAATCAGTAAACCTTTATCAGTCAACATCATCTTCCCCTTCCAAATCATCTGCTTCATCATTCAAACGGTTGGCAACCGTTTCACTTTGCAGATAAGTTAATATGACATGGTCGCTGTCGGTAATAATAACGGCACGGGTGCGTCGGCCGCAGGTGGCATCAATAAGAGTCCCCTTTTCCTTGCACTCCTGAATAATTCTTTTGATGGGGGCCGATTCGGGGCTGCCAATGGCAACCAGACGGTTGGCATTGACCAGATTGCCGAAGCCGATATTGATAAGCTTCACGAAGCGCCCTCCTTACTCAATATTCTGAATCTGTTCACGGATTTTTTCGATTTCCGCCTTGATATCCACTACACAGCGGGCAATCTCCACATCCTGACCTTTGGAGCCGATGGTGTTGGCCTCACGGTTCATCTCCTGCACCAGAAAGTCCATCTTTTTGCCGATGGGACTCTCTGCCTCAAGGAAGGCGCGGAACTGTGAAATGTGGCTGCGCAGGCGAACAGTCTCCTCCGCCACGGCGATTTTATCGGCAAAGATGGCGGATTCCGTCAAAATCCGCTGCTCATCAATGGCAGTATCTGCCAGTAACTCCTTTAAACGGGCCAGCAGCTTGGCGTTATATTCCTTCACGGTTTCGGGGGAACGCTCCTCTACGAAGGCAACCTTTTCCAGAATAAAATCCAAACGGGAAGAAACATCGGCATGAAGCTTTTCGCCCTCACGCTCCCGCATGGCGGTAAAGCCGTCCAAAGCGCTTTGTGCCACAACGGCAACTGCCGCCCAGATGCGCTCCTCATCCGCCTCCTGCTTGCGCAGGGTGAAAATATCGGGCACACGGGACAGGGAACCGACGGTCACATCATTTTGCAGGCCGTAGGTTTCGGCAATCTCGTTGTAGGCATCCAGATAGCTTTTGATCAGCGGATGATTCACGCTGATAAGGGTATCGGATTCCTCCACAGACTCAATGGAGAGGCTGCATTCCACCTTCCCGCGGGAGATGGTGCCGGCAAAAAAGTTCTTCAACTTTTCCTCCAGAAAGCTGTAACTGCGGGGCAATCTTGCGGTGAACTCGTAATAACGGTGGTTCACGCTTTTGATATCCAGCGTAATGCACATTCCGTCAACGGTCTGTTGGGAACGGCCATAGCCGGTCATACTTCTTAACATATCAAATACATTCCTTATTCTTCTTTTTGGCAGTGGCAGCCGCATGTAAGTACAAAGGGAATATCCGCCGTTAACACGCCGTTTTCCGCTTCAAAGCCCAGCTTTTGCAGCACACTAACCGTTTGTGCGCACAGCCTGGCCGGATTCACAAGGGCAGTGAAAGCACCGCGGCCCGCAGCGTAATTCAAAGCGGAACGAATCAACCCCTCCGCAATCACGGGAGCGGTATCACCGTCTCCGATTTCAAAAAGCTCGGTCCGCAATCCGTCAACGGCAAATACACAACGGGTATGCTCCTCACAGCCGGGTACAAGGTAGGCAACGGCGTTTTTGCCGTATGCTGCCTTGGCATAGGCATTATTGAGGTCGGGAACAAAACTGATCATTTACGGCCACCCTGCTTTTGTCTTTTAATACCGGCCTGGGAATAGAGCTTGTCTATCTCCAACTCGGTTAAATCACGCCATTCGCCCTGAGGGAGCATCCCCAGCTTGACATTGCCCACCGCCGTTCTCTTGAGGCGGGCAGTTTCAAGCCCAAGGGCTTCACACATTTTGCGAATCTCGCGGTTGCGCCCTTCGTAAAGCACGATTTCAAGCACAACGCGCCCCTCCTCTTTCAGGAGCACCCGCACATCTGCCGGGGCAGTCAGCCTTCCGTCTATCTCAATGCCGGTGGAAAGCTTTGTCAGCTGCTCCTCGGTAATACCGGGGCGCACGGTGACACGGTAAGTTTTAGGCACATGGCGGGAGGGATGGGTCATGGCGTTGGCAAACTCGCCGTCATTGGTCATGAGCAATGCACCTTCGGAGTTACGGTCCAACCGGCCAACGGGATATACACGTTCCTTGATGTCACTCACAAGCTCCGTAACGCATTTGCGGCCCAGCTCATCCTCCATGGTGGTCACAAACCCTCTGGGTTTATGAAGCAGAATGTAGCGAAGCTCCGTCTGACGCTCAACGCGTTTGCCTTTTACGGTGATAAGGTCATGCTTCGGGTCAACCGAATCCCCGATTTGGGCACGGCGGCCGTTCACCTTGACTTCACCGTTTTCTATCATGGTTTCTGCCTTGCGGCGGGAAGCAACCCCGGCCTCCGACAAAAACTTCTGCAATCTTACTTTATTATCAGCCAAGTGATAAATCTCCCTTTTTTTGAAAAAAACGCAGAAGCCACTCCTTCGCTTTTTCCTTTATCGTCTGTTTTCGGAGAATCGGTTCTTTTTGGGGCACAGATAATGATTGTATCCCCACATCATCTGCAGTCACTACGGGCACCTCGGAAAGCACCCTGTCGTCAAGCCGATATTGCACAAGCCCCACAACCGTTCCTTTTGCCAACGGCGCATACACAAACCTCGGCAGCAGCACACGGATGCTTATCGTTCCCTCTGCTGCCAGTGCTTCCGGCTCCATGACCGAAAGAGAAACGGTCTGTGCCGTTCCGCCTACAACAGGTACGGTGAGAGGCGCCATTTGCGGCGATTGGGTTTTCACACACCCAAAGCCGTAATCGAACATTGCCGCATGGTCGTTCCAGTCATCCGGGGCATTGAGGGTAACCGCCACAAGGGTTATGCCCCCTCTTTTGGCCGCGCTGACCAAACACCGTCCGCTTTTTCTGGTAAATCCCGTTTTGATGCCAAAGGCATCGGGATATAGCCAAAGCAGGCGATTGTGATTGGTAAAAGTGCGGTTGTATGGCGGATTACCAAAGCGGACACTCATCTGTTTTTGAGAGCAGATGGCACGAAAGGCCGGGTTGGATATGGCTTGAGCACCAAGCAGCGCCATGTCGTAGGCCGTGGAATAGTGCGCTTCGTCATCTAACCCCGAGGGGGTGACAAAGTGGGAATCTTTCATACCGATTTCGGCGGCACGGAGGTTCATTTTGTCGGCAAAAGCCTTTTGCGAACCGCACACGGCAATGGCGGCTGTGTTGGCGGCGTCGTTGCCGCTCTCCAACAGCATACCCACCGCCAAATCACGGTAGGAAACCGCATCACCGGGAGCAAGGCCCATGGAGGTGCCCTCTACGGCAGTCATCTGCTCCGTTACAACCACGGTTTTTTGCGGGGTATTCTGCTCCAGCAAAAGCAGAGCAGTCATGATTTTGGTGGTGCTTGCCATGGAATGCCGTTCATGCTCATTCACGCCGAACAGCACCCTGCCGTTTTCCACACAGTACAGTACCGCCGCTTCGGCACTCACACTCAAAGCATCCGCCTTCGGAGGCAGAAATTGCACCGCAAGAAGCACCGCTGCACAAACGGCTGAAATAAGACGGAAATACCGATTCACCGCACCATCACCCACACTGTTTTTTCACTAATGTATGAGGGATGGCACCTGAGTTATGCGTTTAACTTATGCGTTGGCATCCTGATTCTCAACAAAGCCTTCAACGGCGTTGTTGATGGTTTCTTCCACAGCGGCATCCTTCTTGGTAAGCTTGGTGATAACTTCGCTTGCCTTGTCAACCACATCGGGAATCATACCGATAGCTCTCTCAACGGAGCCCTCTGCTGCGTTCAGGTACTTAATGGTAACGTTGCCGTTATTCACAACAAGAAAAGCAACGGGGGTAATGGTGATGCCTGCTCCGCCGCCGCCGCCAAACAGCTCTTTGCTGGTCTTGGAAGGGAAGTCGGAACCGCCGGAGGCGAAACCGTATGTTACCTTGGACACGGGGATAACCTGCAGCACATCGCTGATGACAATGGGGTCACCGATGATGGTGCTGACATCAACCAAATCCTTGATTTTCTCGATGGAAGTGCCGAGAATGCCTGCTGCTGACTGTTCTTTCATAATAGAAACCGCCTTTCAAAAAATTTTTTATTTACTTCTCTACTTTGACCTTCTTTTTGAACTTAGCGCCATAGAGAAATTTTAACAGAACCTTGTTGAGTAACTGAATACCCACTATCAGAACCGCGCCGATCAAACGGCGGGGAACTACCGAAATTTTGGCGTGAAGCCTTGCTTTGTTGCGTCCCTCAATAAAATCGGGAATCACTTCACAACGAGGCTTACGGATTCGCATTTTGGAGGTCAGGAAACCCAAAGCGGGGTAAACCTCCGCACAGGTTTTGCCGAATTTTTCGGCCGTCGCTGCAGAATCCGCCGCACCCACAATCAGGGAGATGAAAAGGTCATCAATGATGAACGCCCGAAGAATTCTGCCGAACATACCCTTGAGAGCATCGGTCAGGTTATGAAGCAATTCAAGCAACCCGTCCACGCCACGGTTGCGGTAGAACTTTTTGAAGATATTGTCGCCCTTTTGCTTGGGCTCGGGCACGGTTTCGTCCTTTTTTTCTTCTTCGGGTTTGTCATTCTTGGGCTTTTTTTCTTTTTTCTTCTTCTTTTTCTTCTTCTCTTTCTTCGGCTTACTCTCATCCTTGGGCAGAATGTGAAGCTTAATAAAAGCCCAGTTCACATCCAGCGCAAAGGTTTCGTCAAAATGCACCGTGGCGGAAACCTTGACGGAAAGCAGAAGCACAAAAAAAGCGATTATGGCAAGAATAATAATGAGTGCCTTCATTTTACTTCTCCTTTCTCCGTTTCATCGGTCATCATTTTGTTCATTTTCTTCCTCAAGCAAAGCTTCGGGGTCAAAAAATGTTTTGATTTGTTCGCCGCGGGTCTTATCTATTTCATCGTCATCGTCGTCATCGTTTTCCCGTTTATCGGGAAGCTCCGGCAATTCGGACAAAGAGGTTAAACAGAAGCATCGCAAAAAATCGGGGGTAGTGCCGTAGAGCAAAGGCTTGCCGGGCAAATCCAGCCGCCCCTTTTCCTCCAGCAGACCTTTCTGACAAAGGGTGGAGATTACGCCGCTGCAATCCACGCCGCGAATCTGCTCTATGTAAGCCTTGGTAACCGGCTGATTGTAGGCTACCACTGCCAGCACCTCAAACGCCGCATTGGAAAGAGGTGCATTTTTCTTTTTCTCAAGCACGGAGCGAACCTGCGCCGCATATTCGACCCGTGAGCAGAGCTGATATTTGTTGCCAAGCTTCAGCAGACAAACGCCGCTTTCATGGGCATCCAGACTTTCTCCCAGGGAGGAAAGAAGCTGCTCAACCTCGCTGTTCTCAATTTCAAGTGCTTCGGCAATGCGAACCGATTCCACAGGCTCGCCTGAGGCGAACAGAATGGCTTCACACGCCGCTCTCATCTCATTACTCGTCAATTTCCAGACTCTCCCCTCTTCCCTGCAACAGAACCACTTCGGCATTATCGCCTTCACCGTCAATAAACACCCTTTTGGCCTTGGCCATGGCTAACAGCGCCAAAAAGGTTGCCACCATTTCGGAACGGGACTCGGACTGTTCAAAAAAGGAACTGAATTTTTGCCTTGTGCCGCCGGTAAAGCGGTTGATGATGTGTTCAATGCGGGAGCTGACCGACACGATTTTGTGAGCCACAATACCGGAAAATGCCTCAATGGGCGGCGGCAGGCGGCGTTTGCCTTTGCCCACAGCCTCCAGATAGGCTTTAAAAATCTTCACCGGCTCATGAATGCGGTTATAGGTTTCGTCCACCTCTATCTCTTCCGGCTCACGGCAGAAAAAATCAAAACCCTTTGCCTGCTGAGAAAGCTTGGCCGCCACCATTTTGCAATCCTGATATTCCGTTAACTCACCGCGAAGCTCCTCCACCAGTTTTTCGGCTTCCTCATGCACGGGCAGCAGAGAAACGGTTTTGATATAGACAAGGCGGGCTGCCATTTCAAGAAATTCGCTGGCCACATCCAGGTTCTCATTCTGCATCTGCCTCACATAGTCAAGGTACTGCTCAATAATCTCCATAATCGGCACATCATTGATGCTTACCTTCTTTTTGCTGATAAGGTGCAGAAGAAGCTCCATGGGGCCTTCGAACACTTCAATTTTGTAGGATAACTGTTCCAAATCATTTCTACCTTTCGGAATGAATTAGATAAGCAGGGAAACAAGCATACCGGTTACACGGCCTAATCCGTTGATCACAAGAGATGACAACAAACTTAAGGGCTTGGAAAGCACGCCTAAAAACAGAAGCACCATAACGCCGTACATGATGTAGCGCTCATACTGCATGATTTTGAAATAATACTTATAGGGAATCAGCGCAGAGGCCACACGGTAGCCGTCCAGAGGAGGCACGGGCAAAAGGTTGAATACCATCAGCCCCACATTGATGTAGGCGGCAAAGTAAAAGAAAACGGAAAGCAAATCAAAGAAAACGGATACGCCGCCGGATTTGAAATACAAAGCCTCA
>JAZRWZ010000202.1:0-16438 GCA_045599985.1 Acutalibacteraceae bacterium
GCTCAAGCTGAACCTGCTGCTTCCTGTACGGTACGCCGTCCATGCCCGCGAGCACGAGGTTGACCTTGGCTCTCAGGTATTCGAAGCTTCCGTCTTTGTGCTTGATGAGCGGAGGATTGTGACCGGCGTTCGCGAATTCCACAAGACCGGTCTCAAGGTTGATGCTGCCCTGCCATGCCGTTACAAACATGCCCGCTTCGTTACCCTCGCACAGGCTTTCGTTGCCCTGGGTGAATACCTCATTGATGGGCAAAGATACTTCGGTCAGGCTCTTTAATTCGGTTTTGGCCCGCATCATGAACATGGCGGCGGGAATTCCCTTGCCCGACACATCGGCAATCAGAAAATGCAGTTTATTCCGGGAGGTGTAGTAGAAATCGTAGAAGTCACCGCCAACCTCCTTGGCAGGGTCCATAGCGGCATAGATTTCCGCTTTCGGGTGCTGGTTGATAACGCTGAAATTGCTGGGCAAAGCGGATTTCTGAATGTTTTTGGCAAACTCCAGTTCCTTGTCGATACGGGCGGAGGCCTCCGCAATGTAGGCCTTCAGGGTATCTACGGTGGAGTTGATGTCGTCGGAGAGGGATTCGAACTCCTCATTGCTACGCACATCCACCACCTCTTCCAGATCACCGCCGGTGATTTTGGCAAGAGATTTGTTGATTCGCTTAATCTGATTGACAACCACCTTTTTAATCAGGGTGTAAATGAGCACAAATAAGGCGGCATACACGATAACCTGCATGTAGGCATTGGTGAAAAGCGCCACATTGCGCGCCTGCAGAGCCTCCTCCTCGGGGTAAAGAGCCACTATGTAATAGCCCTCCGCCATGCGGTAGCGGCAGAAGCAGGGCTCGCCGTTCACCGTCATCCGGAAGGTTACATCGGGCTCCGGCAGTTCAATGCGCTCATCCGTGCGGGCCAGATTCTTCAGGCCGAAATCGGCGGGAGCGCTGACCACATTCAGCTTCCCGTCAAGCAGAAGCACACATCCCGTTTCACCTATATGACGGTTTTTGGTGATGCCCGCCACCTGATTTTCCGCTTCGCTTTGCAGCTTGGCGGCGTCGTAGCCCACCTGAACAAAGCCGGTATCTGTCTTAACGGCGGCATATTTTCGTGAAATGGAACGGTTGCTGGTGATGGAACCGTAACCCTGCACATAGGATTCCTTCCCGTTCAACAGGCAAAGAAATTCGGAGGACTGCCTGCCCGAAGACATATCAAAGCCCACATAGCGTTTATCGGTGCTTTCCGCAATAATGCCTTTTTCATTCACAACGGAGATTTCCGCCAGTCCGAACTCATCGGCAATATCGTTAAGGCTTCTGGTTCCCAACAGCGGTTTTACGGATTTGGCCACACGCAGCAGATTGGCATCCGAAGCATCGCTGATATCGGCGGCGATTTCTTCCGTTGCCATGGAGAGAAGGGCATCCCGCTGATTCACGGTCATGGCGTTCTGCAAAACAAATACAAAGGATGTTGTCGCCACAAAAGCCAGTGCCACGGCAATGAGCAAGCCTTTCTGAATCGTTTGGGACACCCGGGCTTTTCTTTTGGTGTGGCCCTTCCATCTGGCAGCGGCAAGTTCCACCGCAAAGCCGGAGAAAAACACGGAAACGGCGTTGGCAATAATCATGGGGGCGGAGCACTGCTCCACCACGGTGATGGCCTCCTCGGGTGTTTTCATGTTGGTAAAAAATACCATTGGAAGGTGAATAACCTCCATGACCGCGCCCATGGCAAGGGACAGCAGGGCGCCGGGCTTTTTATTTTCAAGCATGAATTTGCGAACAAGCCCCGCCAGAATACCGGCAAGAATGGTGGAAACCGTGCAGGCAACGCGGGTGAAAGTGCCCACGCCCCAGGCTACGGCAACCCAGCGCTCCACACCGCCTATCAGGCCGGCGATAACACCCGAGGGGGCGCCGAAGAACAAACCTGCGGAAAGAACGGCGGCATCGCGGCAGTTCACCTGTGCCCCGTTCATGGGAATACCGAATTCGGTGCCCAGAACAGCCAGCAGGCCGAACACAATACCGACGATAATCTGTTTTTGATAATATTTCAGGTTGCCCAACCGGGTCTTTCTGTCAATCAGTGTGAACAGCCCCGCGGTAAGGGAGGGCAAAAGGGCAACCAGACCAAGTTCAAAATATGCTTTCAATTCAGCTGTCCCCCTTCATCAATATACAGTGTTGCCGCTGTCAAGGTAAGCGGCCGCTTCGGCGGCGCCCACCACCTTTGTGGGAATCACCACCATGCGCTCGGCGGACTGACCCCGTCCCAAATCCATAGCCACATCAATGGCATCCTCTATCATCATGGGGCTGTACAGCGCCGTCATCAGCCCCAGGGAAGCGTATTGCTTATCGGCAATCATGCGAAGGTATTCCTGCATGCCGCCGCCACCGGTAATGGCTTTTACATCGGTTCTGCCGGATTCCGTCACGGCCTTTACCACGCCGATGGAGGTTTCGTCATCCAGGGAGAACACGGCATCCACTTTTTTGTGTTCCTTCAGAATAGCCTTCATATCCTCATACCCGCAATCCCGGGAAAAGCCCTCTTCGCTCACCTTGAAAATGCCGGATGTGTCATAGCCCGCATCCGAAAAATAGTCGCAGAAGCCCTGCACACGCAGCTCGGATACCGAGCCCGCCGAGGGCACCTCCAGCACGGCAATCGACGCACCCTCGCCTACCGTTCTGGCGATATATGCGGCACTTTGGTAACCCATATCGTAGTTGTTGCCTGTCACCTTGCACACACGCTCCCCGGCAACATCCACGTCAAAGCTGACCACGGGAACACCCTTGCGTGTGACACGGTCGGCATAATCCTCCATTCCCGACCATTGAGGCCAAAGAACAAGAGCCTGCATGCCCCAGTCCAGCAGTTCATCGATATTCCGCTTCATTTCCTCCGCATCGGCGGCCACGGTCAGCTTGTAATCAATGCCGTTTTCCTTACAGTATTTTTCGGCATAGTAAGCCACACCGGCCACCCAGCCGTGGGTAACGGCGGGAGCAGCCAGACCGATTTTCAGTTTTTCTTCGGTTTTGAACCCGCACCCGGATACCGTACACAGAATAAGAGCGAGGGTTATTACGATGCAAACTGCTTTTTTCATATGTTGAAACTCCTTGGAAACCCGATATGGTTTTAGTGACATTTTTCTGCTGAAAGGCATACTCGTCTTATTATACAGAATCATTATACTTCACTCACGCCGAAAAAACAATCTTTATTATCAAAAAAGAGAGAGGCCATATTATCAAAAAGAGAGAGGCCAATTCTGCCATATTCCGAAAGCGGCAAAGCAGCGGCAGACAGCAAAAATCCCGCCGGGTCGAACCCCCGGCGGGAGAAAGCTTATTTTCGTTTGGCGGCTCTGGCTTCTCTGTCCGCTTTCTTTTGGGCAGCTTCTGCCGCAGCCGCTGCGGCGGCGGTGCGCTCCTTTTCCTCAAGGCGGGCAACGGCACCGTCGTAAAGGGCAAAGAATGTGTCAAAGCAGGCGTAATTCTCTTTTTCCTTCACCAGCTTGAGCGCATCCAGATAGGGCTTGGCGGCGCGGTTGAAGTTGGCGTGCTTTTCCGTTTCGGCGGCGGACTGCCTGCGGGCCGTCTTTCTGTCTGCAACAAGGTCGGCGATCTCGGCCTTCAGCGCGGATGCCCGCTGTTTGTCCCCTGCCTTTTTGGCCGCGACCATTTCGGCATTGGCGGCCTTGATGCGCTCGTCACAGTAGTCCTCACGGTCAAAGTATCCCTGCAGCACGGCAAAATCGGGCTCCTCGAATTTCTGCTTGCCGTCATAATATTTGCGGTAAGCCTTGCAGGCCGAAATCCTGCTGCGGGCCAGCTCCACGGTGGCATTGCGCAAATCCTTTTGCTCCTTGGTCACCTTGGGCATGGCTTTGGCGGCCTTCAGCTGTGCTTTTACATCCGAAAACTCGTAGGCGGCTATTCCCTCAAGCCCCGCGGCAACCGTATCCCTGCCTGCCTCCAGCTTGGTTTGATACAGTTCGGTATCAAACTTATGAACCTCTGCCATTACGAAGGAGGCGATTTCAATCTCATCGTTTCTCTTTTTCGCCTCTTTATAGACCTTTTTGGCCTCTTTTCGGGCGGCTTTATCCTTTACACTGCGGTAATCGGCCTTGTTCAGGGGCACGGGCTTTTCATTCTGCAGTGCCTGAGCGTTGCGGATGATATCGCAGGCCTCCACCAGATTTTCGTCCTTGAGCACGCCGTTGCCGTAATCCTCACACATGGCGCGGATTTTGAGGGTGCGCACCACGGATTCCTGCTTGAGCTCGGTGAAATCATACCAGAAATAGGGCACCACATTGGCAAGAGCGCCCACGGCGGAGAAGATAATCAGCACATGCAGCAGATTCAGCAGAATATCGGGGTCATACAGGGCGTTGTAGGCATTCTGAATATCCTGCCCGTTGGCCTGCTGCGCCGCCAGAATCTGCTGTACCGTCTGGTCACCGATGGTGCGGGAGAGAATGGCGGGGTCGGAAATGACCCGGGCGGCGGTGGCCTTGGTCAGGCCGTTGCGCTCATAAATGATGGGCAGCACGGCGGAGGTTGCAAGGGTAATCACCGTGCCGATGGTGCCAACGGCGGAGAACATGCCGTCAATGCGCTCACCGGTCACATACTGCTGATAATCGCGGATATCGGCCTGAATGGAGGGGCTGAGAATCAGAGCAAAGGAGCCCATGAAGGCATTCAGGTAAAGGCAGCCCAGCACAAGCCATATGGTCATGCCGTTCATCTTTGTGGTGACGGGCAGCATCATCAGGATAAACAGAATATTAAACAGATTGGTTACCACCAGCACAGCCTTTTTGCCCCATTTGCGAATCATGAAGGGTGCCAGCAGCATGCCCCACAGGGAGGCGTTGCCGTAGATGGTAACGATAATGCCGTATTGGTTGCCGTCACAGCTGCCGCCGTAATTGTAAAGCCAATACATGATATTGGAATAGGCGGATTCCAGAAAACCAATCCACCCTGCCAAAGAGATAATCCAGAAATACTTGTTTTTGGACACGGCGCGGATGGCATCGCCGAACTTCACCTGCACCACATGGGAGCGGGCCTGCACGATTTTTTCCTCGGTATTCTTGTATACCACAATGCAGAGCAGAATACCCAGCACGCAAAGAATGGGGTACAGCAGGCGGTACACACGGATATCCGTGGCGTTGGTGTGGAAAATATTTTGGGCAATAATGGGGGTAAACAGATTCACGAGGGTAGGTGCCAGAGAGTAAACTATGCTCTTTATGGAGGACACATCCGCTCTCTCCTGCGAGTTGGGAGAAAGCACATGAATCAGGTTTTCGTAGGCATCGTAGAAGAAATAGTAGAAGAAATGCAGCAAAAGGTTGAGCAGCATGATAATGGCGCATTTGGCCACATAGGCGCGGTCATTGCCGAACCACTGCCCCTCCCCCAGCAAAGCGGGAAGCTTGCCGTAGGGGAACCATACCATGGCCACACAGATAAGCGCCGTGGGAATGCCCATGCGCAGAATGTACGGCCTGTACTTACCCGCCTTGTTGCGGGTGTTGTCAATAATGTTGGCGCGGATACCCGTCAGGGGAATGTTGAAAAGAACCGCTGCCACATACATCACGTACATATCCGTGGGGTCAATGCCGAGGGTACTGGTGAGCAGGGTGTTGCCGGTAGCCAGAAGGCAGGCGGTGCCCAAAGTAATCAGGCAATAGGCACCGATGCCGCCGAAGCTGTATGCGCCGATTTCCTTAAAGGGCATGTAGCGGCCCTTCAACGGCTTGTTCCAGTACACGACCACATCCGTCAGTTTGCTTTTTACCGTGCTGATAAGATTTGACATCCTTTTCATCCTTTCCGGTCAGGCTGAATGATGCTTTATTTTACCATACCCCGCCCCGTAATTCAAAGGTTTTTTATCATCTTCTTTCGGGGGTTGTATCTTTTACCCGAAAATGGTATGGTATGTGTAAGAAAAGACAGGAGGAGGACAACATGACACAAAAACTCACCTTCAAGGATAAAATAGGCTATGCTCTGGGCGACACGGGCGGTATTCTCACCTTTGGCCTTGTAGCGCCTTTTCAGCTGATGTTTTACACCGATGTGCTGCACATCACCTCGGCCAAAGCATCCCTGCTGATTCTGATTGCCCGCATATGGGACACCGTGAACGACCCCATGTGGGGTGCCTTCATCGACTCCCGCAAGCCTTCCCCCAAAGGGCGCTTTCGCCCCTACATTTTAGGTGCCTCCTTCCCTTTGGCACTGGCGGCGGTGCTGATGTTCTGGCGTGTACCCGGCCTGAGCCAGACCCAATACCTGATTTGGGCCTATATCACCTACATCTTCTACGGCATGATGTATACGGGAACCAACATCCCCTACGGCTCCCTTGCCTCCGTCATAACGGGTGACGATGTGGAGCGCTCCTCCCTTTCCATGTGGCGCTCCGTAGGTGCCGGTCTCGGCGGCCTGCCCGCGCAGATGCTGCTGCCCCTGCTTGTTTACTCTTACAATGAAGTCACCGGCAAAAAGGATATTCTGGATGCCGACAAGCTGCTGCCCGCCGTGGCCGTGCTGGCGGTGCTTTCGGTGATTGTGTATGTGACCCACTACAAGCTCACTGCCGAGCGGGTGCCCTACACCAAGCCGGTCAAAAAATACAACCTGCCCTCCTCCCTCAAGGCCATTGCCTCCAACCCCTCCTTCCTTGTGATTTGCCTTATTGCCATGCTTATTATGGCTTACCAGACCTTTACGCAGAACAACTACAACTACCTGTTTAAAGATTACTACAACAAGCCGGAGTTATACGCCCTTGTGACCGTGGCCTCCTACCTGCCCATGGGCATCCTGATTCCCTTTGTGGGCAAGCTGGTGCGCCGCTTCGGCAAGCGGGAGGTATGCGCCTTCGGGCTGGGCCTTTCCTCCGTTTTCTTCTTCCTCATGTATTTCCTCAAGGGGGCCGCCCTGATGCAGAATCCCTATGTCTTTTTAGTGCTGATTTTCTGCGGCAACTTCGGCATGACCTTCCTCACCATGGAAATCTGGGCACTGGTGATGGATGTGATTGATTACCACGAGCTGCGCACGGGCCGTCAGGAGGAGGGCACCTGCTACTCCGTTGTAACCTTTGTGCGCAAGCTGGGCCAGACCGTTTCCGGCTCCGGCGCGGCGGCGCTGCTGGGCTTTATTCACTACGATGTTTCCAACATCGGCAACCAGTCCGCCCAGGTTGTGGAGAAGCTTTACGGTGTATCCACACTGGTGCCCGCCCTGCTGGTGCTTGCCATGTTTATCCTGATGGCATTCTGCTACCGTTTCAGCAAGCCGAAGCTGGAGCAGATGCATGCAGACCTGTATGCACAAAGAAAGGCAAGGGAAGAACAGCCCGAATTATAATCGACAATTCGCCGGACACAGGAGGATACCATGAGCCGTTTTATTGAAGACATCTGTGCCTATATCAAAGAAAAAGGATACAATGTGATTTCCATAGCCGAAATACACCGGGGCGGCGAGCCCGAAGGCGCCATGCTGCAGCAGGCCAATCCCTGTCAGGATTCCTACTCCGTAGCCAAGGCCTTTACCGTAGCCGCTGTGGGAATGATGTATGATAAAGGTCTGCTCACCCCCGATTCCCGCGTGGTGGATTTACTGGGCGAGGAGTGCCCTGCCGGTCTGGCGCCCCAATGGCAGGAGGTCACCGTGCACCATCTGCTCACCCACAGCGCCGGTCTGCCCGGCGGCTGCCTTGATATTGACTGTCTGGATGCCTCCGCCTTCAGCGATGACTATCTGTTTGACCTGATGCACCTGCCCTTTGAGGCCGCTCCCGGCGAAAAGCGCATGTATTCCGACGGCGCTTATTATCTGCTGGCCCGCATTGTGGAGCATCTTACGGGTGAAAACATGGGAAACTACCTGTGGAAAAATCTGTTTTACCCTTTGGGCTTTCGTGAAATGGCATGGAGCACCTGCCCCCGGGGCCATTGCATGGGTGCCACAGGGTTATACATCCGCTCCGCGGACATGGTAAAGCTTGGGCAGATTTTTCTGACGGGAGGCACCTACGGCTCCCGCCGCTTCCTCTCCGAGGAGTGGGTCAGCATGGCGCTGAACGCCCCTTACGAGATGAGCCCCGAGGATATCGGCCGGGCATACGGCAAGGGCGGCATGCACTGCCAGAAGCTGTTTGTGGACCCGGATGCCTGCCGCGCGGTTGCCTACCACGGCTTTGATAATGTGGACGGCGGCGATTTGATTCGTTTTACCGTAAACTACGGCAAATCCGAGGCCGCCGGGCAGTAACGTCTTTTACAAAATCAATATTCTTACCAAAAAAACGAAAGCGATGTTTCCTTTGTACTGTGAAAGGAAGCATCGCTTTTTTGTCGGATTATTGAGAATTCATTTACTGTTTGCCGATTGTACCGGCGGTACCGAAATCAGAACACAAAGGTGAAGCGCCCGCCGGGGGCCACATCGCCGCAGGTGTAGAAATCCATGATATCTCCGTCCTTCTGCATATTGTCGGAAAGCTTGAAGTTAAAATGAACCTGCTCCGGGTTCAGACCAAGCGCCTCCGCGGGAACGGTCAGCGTCATGGTGCTGCCGCTGACGGTGTAGGAGGCGGTACCCGTTTTTGTAAAGCTCCACCCGCCCGTGGATTTTTCCACGGTCACGGTATCGGCTGCGGCGTTTTCGCGGTTGATGATGTACTCAAAGCCCTCCCAGTTCGGGGAAATGCCCGTGGTATCCGTATCCAGCAGAATCCGCATCCACGCATTGTCGGTATAGGGCGTAATGGGATTTTTGCACTCGATTTTCATTACAATATCGCTGCCGTTCACGCTCACCTGCGCCTTGACAAAATCGTTGCGCATGGTGTCGCTTGTGTAATGCACACCCTGCCAGCCGTCGCAGTCCCGGGCATAGGTGCTGTTTGTGTAGTGATAATAGGTCTTAACACCGTTTTCCTCCGCCGTCTGCTGACCGATACCCTTAAAGCGGCGGATATTGGCAACAAGCTGATAGTAATAATAATCCTTCAGCCTGCCGTTTACGGGCTCGATATCGCGGCTGTGCTCATCGCTGAACTGGTCGGGGAATGCGTTGGGCGTGCCTTCCCATTCCTGCCAGCGCCCGGCAATCCACTCGTTCCATCCGTCCACAAAAATGAAGTTGGGGTCACATTTTATGGCATAATCCCACTGCTGCTGAAAATTCAGGCCGTAGAAATCGGAATCCGGGATATTTTTATCCACGGTAACGGTTTTGCCGCCGTACACATAGGAGTAGCTGTAATCCCCGTGGGTGAAGCTGCGGCCCTGAGCGCCCCGTTTATCGTTCTGGGCAGCCAGCTCGCCGTCCACGGCATTCTGCGCCACGGAAACGCACATTTCCTCCACATCGCCGTTCCACGATTTGCCGTATTTGGTTTGGGGATAATCGCTGCACCAGCCCCATGTCTTTTTGTTGAAGGATTGGTTTTCGGTGAAATAGGAGGGACTGTTCCGGCGGAAGGTGAAGAATTCCGAAATCTCTTTTTCCGTTTTATCCAACAGATTCAGCTGAGAGGAATGGGCCATGATCATGGGCTTACCGTCCCACATAAACCACAAATCCTCATAGCGGCCTTTACTGTAAATATCCGCATACAGATGCCGGAGGGAGGTGGTGGAATCCTCATTGGCGTCAAAGGGCAGCATATAGGCAACCTTGGGCACGTTCACCCCGTCTGCCTTGGCCTGCTCAAACACCTCAAACAGCTTTTCGCAGGTATTGTCCCAGGTGGAGGTGCCGTTGGTGCAGTCAAAGAAAATCACATCCACGCCCGCGTCCGCCAGCAGCTCCGCGTTTTTGCGAATCACATAGGCATCGAGGTCGGAGTAATAACCCCAGATGGGTTCACCCCAGAAGAAGGGTCTGCCGTCGGGGTAGGAGCTTTCACTCTCCCATATGGGGGAATCGAAATCATAGGCGATTTCGGGGTGCTCCTGCAGAATTTCCGTCACGTTTTTCGGGGTCAGATATGAGAAATTCGTGTGCCATGTCCAGTAGAACATGCCCACAAATTTTTCCTCATTCTTCTCCCCCGCCTCCGCCGCGGTGGGCAGGGTGCGGCCAAGGCCGTCCACGGCCGCCCAGGTTTCGGGGCGAATCAGGCTGTCGGTATCGGGGTTGATGTTGCCGTGATTGCCGAACAGCAAAGGGGTGTTAATGCCGAGTGCCGCCAATATGGCAAGAAAAAAAGCAATGATTTTTTGCAGCATATTTTTTACCTCTCCCTCAGGATAATGTTCCCGGTGTTACAGTTCAATCACCATGCCGTCAAAGGCCATGTCAAAGGGCTTTTTCATCAGGGGTTTGCATTGATCAAACTCATCAAAGCTGTGTCTGGGTGCCAGATGATTGATAATCAGCCGGGCGGTCTTCATGGCGTTGAGCTTATCGGCAATGGCGGGCAGGCAGTTGTGAGCGGATTCGCAGATAATCAAATCCGTTGCCTCCTCATACACAAAGGGCGGCATATCGTGAATATCCCGGCTCATGTCACCGCTGAAATAGACCCGTTTGCCCTCCGCCTCCAGCAAAAAGCCGAAGGTGGCGGCACCGTGCTCCGTGCGGAACGCGGTCACCTTCACGTTTTCGTCCTCAAAAACAAGGCCCTCTTCATAAACCTTCATGTTCAAATCGGGGCCGGAATCCATAGCCTCTGCCAGAGCTTCCATGGCAAGCTTCCCCGCCACGGTGGGCAAAAAGATATTATCCGTCAGTTCCGTTCGCCCACGGCCCCATTTTTTATGGTCCGCAAACTCCACAAGGCCGGAGGAATGGTCGCCGTGCATGTGGGTGATAAACACCGCACCTACCCCGCCGGGCTGATAACCGTTGTGCAGAAGGGCCGTATACAGGGATATGCCCGCATCTATGACATACTGCACCCCGTTCACCGTTACCACCGTGCAGGAGCAGTTACGCTCGGTTGAGGGGTAGCCGTCACTGGTACCGATAAAATGAATTTTCACTCCGTTTTCCTCCCGTATTGTATCTGTTTTGAGTATAGAAGATTCCTTCGGCAAAGTCAACCGTGCAAAGAACAACAAGGCCCCCGCTTTCACGGGGGCTGTCGTTCGTAATCTCATTATTTCTTACCCAGTTTTTTCCTTGCGGGCCAATACAGAATGTTGACCACCGCTGCGGAAACCAGCATCAGGGTAAGCTCTATCCACTGGGAACCCGTCATCATGTAGGCAAAGCCGCTCAGGCTCTTGATTTCCCCGTAGGGGAAGATGATGAGGGGCGCATGGTTGGTGAAGAAATACAGCACAATGCACAGGGTGAAGTAAGCGGGAAGCGCCACCCGTGCGAAGGTGAAGGCATCCACACCGAAGCCCACGGTGCCGTTGCGGAACCGGTTGCCCCAAAGCTTATCGATAAGGAAGATACCCATGGCAATGGCAAGCAGAATCATAAGAATATCGCCCGTGGGACTGCTGTCCTCCAGAACACCGAAGTTCTCAAGAAGAGAGCCTATGCGAAGGCCAACGGCGCGCATGGCAACCACAGCCAGCATGAACACGCTCAGCAGCAGATTAAAGACAAAGTGGAATTTGCTGTTATTGAACAGAGCGGAGGGCTTCACGCTTTCCCTCGCAGTGTACTTTTTGGGAAGCAGCGCTAAAATCAGCAGGGTACCGAAGCCCACGCTGGCACCCGTCAGGTACTCCCACAGACCCCAGCCGGAGCCGGTCTCCAAAAAGCGGGGAATGGTAACACCCTCAAAGAAACCGCTGCGGAACATAATGGAAATCATGGAGCTGCCCAGAGTGGAAACCACAGCCGTGTTAAGGGAAATAAAGGCGCTCACGGCAAGGGCGATTTTATCCTTTCTTACGGCAAGGTAAGCCCAGATGGAAATCATAGCCGCCACATCACTGATGTGGTCAATGCTCATGAAGTAATTCTCAAAGTAAGGAATCTCCTGTGAAAAATCACGGTTCAGGAAATGGTCCATATACGCCTTGGCGGGGGTTGCGTAATCCAGACCGTAATCTGCCAGTCCTCTGGCTGCCCACTCCACCTGCTCGGGGTTGATGGCCGACAGAATGGGGTGTGCCAGCGTGGCCTTCATCAGGGTGGAAACGCCGAAATACAGCACGATGGGAATCAGGTAATGCACGGGCTTGTATTCCTTATCGGAGAAAAGGGAGCCCACAAAAAAGGCATACAGCGGCACAAAGGTCATCGCCATCAGAAGAATAATGATTAAACCGCTTTGGGGGCTGACGGGGGAATAGACCACCTCACCCTGATAGGGCAAATCCGACCAGACCACACCGGCCAGCTGCTCGATTACCGTGCCGTAGCCGTTCACGCCGAGGCCGGTATACAGGGCACCCAGCAGAATCATCTCATACCGCATTTTGGCTTTCGGGGCATAAAAGTTCCAGATGAGCAAAAACAGAATCAGACCCACGCTGCAAAGCCCCCAGAAGGAGCCGAAACCGCCTTCGCCGCGGCAGCGCCACATAAAGCCGCCCATCATGGCGCCCAGAATAATTGAAATGAGCTTTAATCCCGCTCCTATGCTTCGCTTTTCTTCCATTTTTCTTTCTCCCCCACTGGTTATCTTACAATGTTTTTAGTCAGTTCAAAGGTGTATTCCGCGTTCTCATACCAGTTACCCGTCAGGTAATTGATGGGGCGGAACACCACGCTGTCTTCATAAATCTCGAGCGTTGCGCCTCTGCCCGGGCCGGTAAGACCGAAGGTATTCACAACGCCAAGTGTGGGCAGGCTCAGATAGATAACACCGTTCACTTTTTCGGCACTGGTGATGCCGTATTTCTTATCCATATAGGTGCTTTTTACACCGCTGTGCATATGGCCGCTGATGTAAATCACGTTGGGGTATTTCTCCATAATGGAGGCAATGTCGTAGTCGCAGGCGCTGTCGGGCCACACGATATTCTCACTGGTTTTGCCGTCGGCAGGCCAGTGGCTCACCACAAAGCAGGGCTTGCCCTCACGGGTGCCCTCTGCCAGCTGCTCGTCCAGAAAAGCCAGCTGCTCATCGCTCATATCCATGGCATCCCAATGGCCGCCGTCAATGCATTCGTCGCCCAGCACAATGAATTTGTAACCGTTGATTTCGGTTGCATAATAATTGTGCTCATTCTGTGTGCCCGCATAGGCGTTCTGGTAACGAATCACGTTTGCCATGGCTTCCTCGCGGGAAATGTCGGTAACATCCCTGTCCCCCGCGTGGCCGATATCATGGTTGCCTGCGGCGGTAACCACGGGCAAATCCGTGTAGTTGGTGATGATGTCATAGTAGCTTGCCAAAGCGGGCTCGTCGGCGTAGTTGGTGATGTCACCGGCGCATACAATGCCGTGCACCTTGCTCTTGGCGTTGTTGGCTCTTCTCAAAGCCGCCTTCAGGAAAGACTGGCGGAAAATGCCGTTTGCCTCCAGATGCACATCCGAAACCAGCACAAGGTTCAGGCTGCAGTTATCGTTTTTGGTCTGCATCACAGGTGCCGAGAAACCGGCGGTGGGCACCAGAGTCATAATGATTGCCATGAGGAAAGCGCCCAGATTTGAAAAAATCGCGTTTGCCATACCGTACCTCCCAAAATATTATGAATTTCATCAATGATACCAAATCATTCTTCCGTTGGCAAGAGGCTGCTTATTTCTTTTTCGCCTCACTGCTTATTTCTTTTTCGCCTCGTCCAAGGTGCAGGCGGGGATTTCATCCCGGAACAGCAGGTAAAATTCCGTGTTGGAAACGCAGACCACATCGTCCCGCCCGCTCATCATCTTTATCAGCTGCTCAAGGGTATCGTAAAGATTGAACGCATCCAGTTCATAGCCGTGACCCCACACATAAAACAGCATATCGCTCTCGCAGGGGGCATTCAGAAAAGCCTGCGCCTGCTGCAGCAAATCCGGCTCCACCACACTGCAGGTGGGCAGCCAGCGCAAAAAGTACCGGGGCAAATCAAAGGTGTGAGTAGCCGTGGTACCCCGGGCATAACGGAGGCTTGTGTAGCGGTAAACATTCTCTACGGACTTCTCCGTGTATTCCGTATCGCCCCCGGGCCATGCCATGCCCAAAGGCTTGGTACCCGTCAGGCGGTAAATTCTGTCGGCATCCTTTTCCAGTTCCCGGTAAAGCCCGAAGGGGTCGGTGTCAAATGCTTTGACAGAGGCGTGATTGGCCGCATGGGCCGCCACATCAAAGCCGTTATAAATGCCGTTTTTCAGCTGCTCCTCGGTAAAGCGCTGATGCACAAGGCCGGGGCAATTCACCATATCCGCCACCCATGCCCAGTTTTCACCGCAGAGGTTGCTGTTGATGTTGAAGGTGACGGAATCGAACCCGTATTTGCGGCAAATTTCCATGATTTTTTCGTCCTGGGTAATGCCGTCATCAAAGCTCAGGGTAAAATACTTTTTCGGCGTGCCGTCACGCTTTAAATCCGCAGGCAGCTGTGCCGTGGCAGGCTGACCGACAATGCCGTAAAAGATGCCGCTGAAGAAGGCGGTTATCACCGCCATGGCGGCGGAAAGCATTTCCGAAAATCCCATTTTATCACTCCGTTCGGGACAGTTGAATAATGTTTTATATACTATACTCCGCTTTAAGCCCTTTGTAAAGAAAAAAGACGGCAACCCCTTCCGGATAATTCGGCGGGATTCCGGTTGAAAAACGGCTGAAATCTGTTATAATGAGCAAAAAAGCTGAAACACGGAGAAAAACATATGAAGAAAGAAAGCGGACGCCCCTATCTCGCCTTTACCGCCTCCATGTTAATATTCGGCACAGAGGGGATCATTCGTCGTTTCGTTCCCCTTTCCCCGGCCTTGCTGACTTTCGTTTGCTGTGCACTCGGAGCTGCTGCAGCCGCAGCTTTCACAGTTATCAAAAAGGTAAACGGCACACCGCGGAAAGAAACGGCCGAAAAAGCAAAAAAGAGCTCTTCTCAACTTCAAAAAAGCACTGCCGGCCGCAAAAAAAGTACTGCAAAAGCAGGCAAAAACAGACAAAAAAAAGAGCCAATCGAACCCAAAGCCCTTTGTTCACTGATACTTGCGGGTATCTGCATGGCAATAAGCCGGATTTTACTGATTGAATCTTACCGTTTTACCACGGAATCCACTGCCACTCTTTGCTATTACATGGCACCCGCTGTTGTCATTCTGCTCTCTCCCCTGCTTCTTCATGAGCCGCTCAACGCCAAAAAAGGTACAGCTGCCGCCGTCAGTGCGGTGGGCATGGTACTTGTATCCGGCTTTCTTGAGGGGCAAATACAGCAATATGACTGCCGGGGTATACTATTCAGTCTGGGCGCCGCCGTTTTCTTTGCGGCAGTAATTTTCCTGAATAAAGCCTTCTCTATGGAAGATATCGGCAAAAATGCGACTGTTCAGCTGACTGCTGCCACACTGGCGCTGATACCGTATTTGCTTTTTACCAACGGTTTCGGCAATCAGCACATATCCCCCGGCTCGTGGGTATTGGTGGCCGTATCGGGCGTTGTTCACGCCGGGCTCGGCTGTCTGCTTTACTTCGGCGGAATGAAGAAATTGAAAGGGCAAACCGTTGCCCTTCTCAGTTATCTCAATCCCGTATTTGCTCTGTTTATTCCAAGCTTGTTCCTGCACAGATCTCTTTCTCCCTTGGGCACTTTAGGGGCTTTTTTGATTCTGGGCTCCGCCATTATGAATGAGACCAACTCCGAGTCTCCTGTTGAAGGATATACTCCATGAAACTGATTATTGCGGAAAAGCCGAGCCTTGCGCGCAACATCGCGGCGGGCATCGGTGACATGAAAAAGAAAAACGGATGGCTTGAAGGCTCGGATTACCTTGTAACCTGGGCCTTCGGGCATTTGTTTTCACTGTGCGATATTGAGGATTACACGGGAGAGCCTGCCGGGGTTAAATGGAGCATGAAATCCATCCCCTGCTTTCCCGAAGCCTTCCGCTTCCGTCTGCGGTTGGGGGATAACAAAAAGCCCGACCCGGGCATTCAGCGGCAGTTTGATACCATCAAGCAGCTTTGTCTGCGGGAGGATGTGACCGAAATCATAAACGCGGGGGATGCCGACCGCGAGGGAGAAATCATTGTGCGCCTTTGTGTAGAGCACACGGGCGTAACGGGCAAAACCTTATCCCGCCTATGGCTGCCCGACCAGACCCCCGAAACCGTGCGGCAGGCCCTGCAGGCCATGAAAAGCGAGGACGAGTATCGCAATCTGGCCGATGAGGGGTATTCCCGCACCTATATCGACTGGCTTTACGGCGTTAACCTGACCCGCTACGCCACCCTGCGCACCGGCACCCTGCTGCGTGTGGGGCGGGTAATCGTGCCCATCGTAAAGGCCATC
>JAZRWZ010000203.1:0-7081 GCA_045599985.1 Acutalibacteraceae bacterium
CATAGGCCCTCAGGGCTTCGGCGGCAATATTACCGCACTTTCCGTTGCCATTGAGCAGGCGCCCACTCACATCGCGGGCCTGCCGGTTTCGGTAAATGTGGGCTGCCATGTAACCCGCCATGCCGAGGCGAATCTGTAAAAATCGGGAATAAAAAAGAACAGGAAAGCCATTCTATGAAGGGGCAGATTGCCCGCTTGTGCAGAATGGCTTTTTCTTTTTTACGGAGATTATCGACAGAAATATGATGAAGACAGAGAGAATTTGTGATATATGACAAGAGGCTGTATGCAGAACGGGTTCTATATTCCGAATCTGAAGAAAAAGTGGCTTGGATGAGAGAAAATAGATAAAAAATTGTTACAAATTGTTAAAAATCTTAAATTGTGCTTTACTTTTTTGTTTAAATGTACTACAATTTAGACGAAGCAAAGGTAACGATGCTTCTATTATCAAAAAGGGGATGTTATCATGAAAATCACCGTTATCGGCCGCAAATGCACACCGAGAGATTCTTTCAAGGACCATGCTGAAAGAAAACTTGCCAAAGTGGAGCGCTTCTTCGGCGCCGATGCCGAGGCAAAGGTAACCGCGACGGTGGAGAAGACCTCCCAGACCGTTGAAGTTACCATCCTGAACGGCGGTATGATTTTCAGAGCGCAGGAGAGAGCTGCCAACATGAACGAAGCACTGGATAAGTGCATCGACTCTCTTGTTCGTCAAATCCGCAAAAACAAGACCCGCATCGAAAAGAAGCTGCGCAAGGGCGCCATTGATGACCTGCTTCCCGCCGGTGAGCCCGAGCCCGAAGAGGATTACAAGGTGGTGCGCACCAAGACGGTGGCTCTGAAGCCCCAGACGGTGGAGGAGGCCATTCTGCAGATGAATCTGCTTGACCACCAGTTCTATGTGTTCCTGAATGAGGAAAGCGGCAACATCAATGTGGTATACACAAGAAGCGACGGCGGCTACGGCCTGATTGAGCCCGAGGCATAATACCCCGGCAGGGGCTTCGGCCCTTTCGCTCCGGAAAAATAACCGGTAATTCTTTTTCCTTAATTTTTGCTTAATTCCTTATTGAAACTATAAGTTTCTTTTACTACTATATAATCAATAAAAATAGGAATAAAAAAGAACATCGGTATCAATAAGGTAAACATATGAAGATTCGTTTTGTGATTCCCTGCCTGCTTGGTCTGGAATCGTTAATTGCAGAAGAACTGCGAACAATGGAGGCCGAGGATGTTACGGCCGAAAACGGCAGAGTGCTGTTCAGCGGTGATGAGCACCTGTTGGCAAGGGTGAATATCTGCTCCCACTTCGCGGAACGGGTTCAGATTCTGGTGGGTTCATTCGAGGCCCACAGCTTTGAAGATTTGTTTCAGGGAGTAAAATCTTTACCGTGGGAGCAATGGATAGGCGCGGATGATGCCTTCCCCGTAAAAGGCTACTCCATCAACTCCGATTTGTTCAGCGTGCGTGACTGCCAGGCGATTTCCAAAAAAGCAATCGTGGAACGGCTCAAGACAAAATACGGCATTTCCTGGTTTGATGAAACGGGTCCCATCCGTCAGATTCAGTTTTCCATCATGAAAAACCGGGTTTCCATGCTGATAGATACCTCGGGCGTAGGTCTGCACAAGCGCGGCTACCGGCTGGAGGCCAATGCGGCCCCCATGAAAGAAACGCTGGCTGCCGCCCTGTGCAGTTTGTCGCATCTGCGGCCCTATCATAAGTTATACGACCCCATGTGCGGCTCCGGCACATTGCTGGTGGAGGGGGCGCTGCTTGCCTCCCGCACGGCACCGGGACTCAACCGCAGTTTTTCCGCCGAGCGGTGGGATAACATAGACCGCTCCGTCTGGCAGCAGGAACGGGAACGGGCCCGTGACAGCGTAGTTCCCATTCAGGATTTTGAAGCCTTCGGCTCCGATATCGACCCTGCCGCCATTGCCATTGCGGAGCAAAACGCCAAACGTGCCGGTTTTGAGGGCAAGATTCACCTCTCCACGGCAGACATTGCCGATTTTGCACCTGCCTCCGAAAAAGGCACACTCATCTGCAACCCGCCTTACGGCGAGCGTCTGCTGGATTTGCAGCATTGCGAGGCACTGTACCGCACCATGGGTCAGGTATTCCAGAGAAAACACGGCTGGTCATACAGTATCATCAGCCCGGATGAAGAGTTTGAGGCCGCTTTCGGGCGCAAAGCGGATAAGCGCCGCAAGCTCTATAACGGAATGATCAAATGCCAGCTGTTTATGTATTTCAAATAATTTAATTGCCCGGAGATGACAACTGATGAAACATATCTTTATTATCAACCCCGTTGCAGGCAAAGGTAAGTTCTATAACGAAATCCGCCCTCAGATTGAGGAGTGCTGCAAACGGAACAATCTGGATTATGAAATCTGCGCAACCAAGGCCTGCCGTGACGGCATCCGCATTGTAAAAGAGAAAGCTACCTCCGGTGAGGAGATTCGTTTTTATGCCTGCGGCGGTGACGGTACCCTTTACGAAGTGGTGAACGGCGCATACGGCTTTAAAAATGTGCAGGTTGCCGTTATTCCTCTGGGCTCCGGAAATGACTTTGTGCGTTTGTTCGGCACAAAAGAAGACTTCTTGAAATTAGACGATGTAGTGAACGGTGTTCCCGTTCAGTTGGATGTTATCAAGTGCGGTGACGAAATCGCCATCAATCAGTGCTCCATGGGCCTGGATGCCGAGGTTTGCGCCAGACAGGCCGATTTCAAAAAACTGCCCTTGATGACGGGCGAGGGCGCCTATGTGGCTGCTGCCCTGTACTCCCTGCTTTTCAAGGTGAAAAACACCTTCACCCTGCAGGTGGATGACGGCAAGCCCTTCACCCGGGACTGCATCTTCTGCGTGGGTGCCAACTCCCGCTGGTACGGCGGCGGCTTCATGGCCGCTCCCAAGGCCATGCCCGATGACGGTCTGCTTGACTTCATTCTTGTGGAAAAGCAGTGCAGCCGTGCCAAGCTGGTTACCCTGCTCAACAAATACAAAGCCGGTCAGCATCTGGATTGGTCCATGACCAATTTTGTGCGCGGCAAAAAACTGACGATTCACAGCGATGTTCCCGCCGCCGTGAATGTGGACGGCGAGTGCAGCTACGTGACCGATGCCGTGTTTGAAATCGTAGAGAACGGTATCGTATTTGTTGTGCCCCGCAAATCCGATTTCCTGAATTTCCGCACGCAGAAGGCGGCGGACTGATTGCATTCAATTAAACTGCTCGGCAGGAGTACGGCTTTCGGATATCACAGATAACAACACCTGTCGGAATACAACAGTTATTGAATTGCAACGAAGAGGGGAATTTACAATGAAGACCGGATTGAATCGAATCACAGCCTTGCTGCTTACGGTAATGATGCTGTTTGCGGTGATTGCCGTGCCGGTAAACGCTGCGGATTACCCGCAGATGTATTACCTGGTAGAGGATGATTCAACAAGCGAATACGGGTTAAGAGGCGCACATTATGAGGATGCCGACGGCAACATTGTGGAGTTTGAAACCGCTCCCGCCGCCACCCTCACCAGAGCGGCCGCTTTGCCCGCCAAATACAGCTCCGTGAGTGCAGGAATCGTAACGCCCGTCAAAGACCAGGGCGATGCCTCCTGCTGCTGGGCTTTTTCCACCTTGAGCGTTCTGGAAACCTATGCCGTTAAAAACGGCTATTCCGAGGTTAAGGATGCAGATTATTCCGAGGCGCATCTGGCCTGGTTCAGCGGAAACAGCATTACCGACAACACCGCCGACCCCATGTACGGCGACGGCAGACGCACCTCCAACCCTTACGACTCCGGTACTTTCTGGCGCTATGCCTCCTTTACACTGGCAAAGGGGAGCGGTGTGAACAAAGAAAAGGAATATCCCTTTAATAACGCCTCCCTCTCCACCATGGGCCACTATGACGAAAGCGCCCGTTATGCCCACAGTGTAGGATATTTAAGCGGCTGTCAGCTGCTGACAACCAATACCGAGCGAAAAACGGCCGTGCAGCAAAACGGCTCCATCACCCTGTCATATTACTACGACGAGAAATATGAAAACAACGAGGGTGAATTCATTAAAGAAAATGACGAATGGGTGTGGCACGGTTACAACTGCGCCTACAACTATGACGGCAAAAACGGTTCACAGAAGGCAAACCACATGGTTACGGTGGTAGGCTGGGATGACAGCTTCCCCGTAACAAGCTTTGTTGAGGGTCACCGCCCCAAGGCTCCCGGTGCATGGCTGTGCAAAAACAGCTGGGGCACCCAGAAGGGATGGGGCGTAGACGGCTATTTCTGGCTCTCCTATGAAGACACCAGCATTTGTGATACCGTTGCATGGCAGATGGTTCCCGCCTCCACCTATGACGGAATTTACCAATATGACGGCTTCGGCTGGCACGGCCTGATTAACTGGGGTGCCGCCGTGGAGCAGGCCAATATCTACACTGCCCGCGATAAGCATGACCTGACGGCCATCGGTTTTTACACGGCGCAGAATAACGTGAATGCCGTGGTGCGTGTTTACACCGGCATGACGGACGAAAAGATTCCCACCTCCGGCAATCTGGTGGTTGAACAGGCATACACCGCCGCCTATGAGGGCTACCACACCGTAACCCTGAAAAAGCCCCTTGCTCTTGTGAAAAATCAGAAATTCGCCGTGGTGGTGGAAACAAGCGCGGCACAGGGCGATTTGCTGGTTCCCATTGAGGGTGAGGGCGTAGGTGCCATCACCTGCCACAGCGTTTCCGGCACAAGCTTTATCCGGTTTGCCAATAACGGCACCCGCTGGTTTAATTCCACCGACTTGGGCTATGGCAACAACGCCATCAAGGCCTACTATAAGGGTGACGCAGACAGCCTGAAAATCACAACCAAGGTCAACACGCTGGAAAAGGGCAAAACCCTGCAGTTAACCGCAGAGCGCACAGGCGGCCTGAGCGGTCAACCCGTGACATGGAGCGCTGTTCCCGCCTCCGTTGCCACCGTTAACGCAAACGGTCTTGTAACGGCTCTTGCCGAAGGAAAAGTCAGAATTACCGCCACCTGCGGCACGGTGAGCACCGGCGTGCAGCTGACGGTTACCCCCAAGTGCTATACCGTAACATGGAAGATTGACGGCAAAACCGAGAAGCAGGAGAATATTCCCGCAGGCTCTGCCATTCCTTCATATGTGCCCACCAAGGCGGGCTATACCTTTAACGGATGGGATAAGACGGTTCCCGCCGTGATGCCGGAGAATGACCTTACCTTTAACGGCACCTTCTCCCCGGTTCTGTACAAAGCGAAGTTTGTTGCAGGCAGCGAGGTAACCGAGTTTGCCCTGAAATACGGCGACCCGATTCCCACCCCCGCAGCACCGCACAAGAGCGGATACATTTTTGCGGGCTGGACTCCGAGAGTGCCCGCTACCATGCCTGCCTCCGATATGACCTTTGTGGCCGATTTCAAAAAGCCGATTGTTTCCATATCGGGATATGCTGCCACAAAGAATGTGGATTACAATACCTCCGTTTCATTCAGCTATGATGCGGACAGAGTACCCTCGGGAACCGAAATTCACTGGTTTATCAACGGAATCGATCAGGGCGGCTCCTATTCGGTGCAGAATGTTACCGGCTCTTTCAGCGTGCAGGCGAAGCTTTTGCTCAAGGGTACCTCCCAGGTGATTGCCCAATCCGATACGGAAACCGTAAAGGTGAAAACAGACTTCTTCTCCAAGCTGCTTGCCTTCTTCCGCAAGCTGTTTAAAGCAACCTCTTCCATGTCGCAGAAGGCGGAAGTGAAGTTCTGAGAAAAAACATAATCAATAAATTCCGCAGGGGCTGCCTAAGAAAACGGCAGTCCCTGTTTTTGCTGTTTCGGACAGTATCGGATTGCTGAGGCGAAAAGCCTCTAAATGACAGAACGGTTCAGAATGAAAAAAGAAATGCCCCCGAAAACTTTTACAGAAGCTTTCGGGGGCATTGTGTTGCTTATTGAAGTGTGGGAGATATTACAGAGTCTTCAGGGTTTCCATAACGTAATTGCCGAATTCCTCGCAGGTGCAGCCGTCTTCACGGCCGGTGATGGTCATCTTCTTTTCGGTAATCATGCAGATATCAAGAGCCTTCTCCAGCTTGTCGGCCTCTGCCTGACGGCCGATGTGGGAAAGGAGCATAACGGTGGCGCGCAGCATGGAGCAGGGGTCGGCATAGGCGCCGCGGCCCTCACGAATCATGCGGGGAGCGGAGCCGTGAATGGCCTCAAACATGGCATACTTTTTGCCGATGTTGGCGCTGCCTGCCGTGCCCACACCGCCCTGGAACTCGGCGGCCTCGTCGGTGATGATGTCACCGTAAAGGTTGGGCAGAACAAATACTTTGAAATCGCGGCGGCGCTTTTCGTCAATGAGCTTGGCAGTGGTGATGTCGATATACCATTCGTCGGTGATGATGTCGGGGTATTCCTCACCGATTTCCTTGCAGAGCTTCAGGAATTTACCGTCGGTGGTCTTGATGACATTGGCTTTCTGAATGATGGAAACACGCTCTTTGCCGTTGCGCTTGGCGTAATCATAGGCAAGGCGGGCAATGCGGCGGGTGCCCTCCGTGGTGGTAACCACAAAGTCCATGGCAAGGTCATCGGTAATGTGAACGCCCTTGGAGCCTACGGCGTAGGCGCCTTCGGTGTTCTCGCGGAAGAAGGTCCAGTCAATGCCCTGCTCGGGAATCTTGACGGGGCGAACATTTGCAAAAAGGTCAAGCGCTTTTCTCATTGCAACATTTGCGCTTTCAATATTCGGCCACGGGTCGCCCGCCTGAGGGGTGGTGGTGGGGCCTTTGAGGATAACGGGGCATTTCTTAAGCTCTTCAAGCACATCGTCGGGGATTGCCTTGTTGTGGGCAACGCGGTTTTCAATAGTTAAGCCGTCGATGAATTTAAACTCGACCTTGCCGCTTTTAACCTCATCATCAAGGATGAAGGCAAGCACCCTTGCCGCCTCTTTGCTGATTATGGGGCCTATGCCGTCGCCGCCGCAGATGCCGATTGTGAGCTTGTCAAGCTTCTCATAATCAA
>JAZRWZ010000204.1:0-1301 GCA_045599985.1 Acutalibacteraceae bacterium
TCCTTCATAATGCAAAGCCCGTGGAGCATATCGGTTTCGGAACCGCCAAAGGCGATAAAGTTCTGCTTGGTACCCAGTTTGTTGAAGCACACAACAAAGCAGTCGTAATCGCCGTAGCCGGTCATATTGGCAAAATCACGGTTGGTGGAGTTTGAATAGCCGGAAACGGCATACCCGGTGGGGGTGGCAACAATATCGGTAATATAATCAACGCCAAAGCCGATCATCATGGTTTTCCAGGCTACCTTGCCGTTGGAATCAATCTTGATGATGGCGCCGTCGCCGGAGCCTGCGTTGCCGCCGTTGAACACATCGGAGAAGGTGCCCGCCCGGCCGTCATCCTCTAAGGTGGGTGCTTTGGCGGAGTATTCACCGGCGATGATGCAGCCGCCGTCTGCCGAATCGGCAATTTTGGTGAACATTGCTTTGTCAGAGCTGGTGATGAAGGTATTGAACAAAGCTTTGCCGCCGTTGGCGGGGTATTTGGAAATCAGGGTTTTAAAGCCGCCGATATTGGCGTCGGGGATACCGGTAAAATCGCCGTCGGGCTTTCTGACATCGGTGGCCGTTAAAATATCGCCGGCACTGTTGACAACAATGCCGTCCACGCTGCAGTACTTGGTGCTGGTCATGTATTTTGTCCAGTTGATTTTAGATAATTCGGAATCAGCGAATTTAATCAGGTAGGCAGTGGTGTGGCCGTTGACGGGAAGGTCGGTTTTAACACCGGCAAAGAACCCGTCTGTGGAGGTGGTGTGGCCGCTGAGTAATAGACCGCCATCCTTGGCAATGGCGATGGAGGTAATATAGTCATATCCACTGCCACCGAATTTCTTGGCCCATTTCACATCGCCCTTGGGAGAGTATTTCACCACAAGGCAGTTATAGGTATTATCTCTTCCGGGGGTGGCCATGGGTGTAACGGTGACACCGTTAAAGGTGCTGGCTGCTGAATTTCCCACGGCAATAATACTGCCATCTGCCAGAACAACAGCATCTTCAAAGTAAGTGGCATTGTTGCCGGAAATGTTTTTTGACCACTTCACTTTTCCTTTGCCGTCAAACTTGGAAATCAGGGCGGCAGTGGAGCCGCTGCCGACAGTTGTGCCTACGGCGATAGCACCGTCATCTCCATCGGAGACAGATGCTTTGAAAGAGGAATTTCCGCTTGCAGCATTCTGCACCCAGCTTAAAACGGAACCGGTCACCCTTTGGGTGGTGGTAAAGTGAGATTTGGTGGAAGAGGTGGGCTTGGGTTTGGTGGTTGTAACATGATAGGTGCCTTTGTGGGTGGTGAGGGG
>JAZRWZ010000205.1:0-2073 GCA_045599985.1 Acutalibacteraceae bacterium
CGTATATTTATGGATATTGTATATAATTACTTTATTATCGGTGGTTCCGTCATCCCACACAAAGTTATTCTTATCCTTCAGTGTCAGTGTTACCGAATAATTCTCGCCCGGTGCCGTTTGCTTGCCGTCTTTATAGTCGGCGGTATACAAAGGTGAATCATCCTGTACGACATTTATAGGGGAACCGTTGCAATCAAAACTGGTTTCTGTGGGAATCCTTACCGTTTGCCTTTTGACAGACCAATTTAAGGTTATGGGAGCGGATGTTCCGTCCGACCATACACAGCCGTTTTTCAGAGTAAATGTTGCCGTATATTCGCCGGCATCTTTTGCCGAAACCGTTCCCGAAACGGTGTATTTTTCGGAGTCACCAAGGTTTACGATACCGTTCTGTGTGTTGCCGTTATAGACAAAATTTTGTGCGCCTTCTGCAAGCTGCGGCATAACGGCAGTTTCAGTATAATACGAAGCCGCTTTTTCCGCACCGGCGCCGGCACCGTTACCGCCTAAACTGCCGAGACCTGCAACAAGTTCGGCGGAATTGGTTTCGGCACCGTTATCCCAGCCGTTATTACCTTTTTCAGCACCGCTGCCGCCGACACCTGCGTGTCCTGTTCCTTGGGTTTTTGTTGCATCGGATGACCAGTACCAATAAATGATAAGTCCGCTTCCGGCACCACCGCCGCCTCCGGCACCACCGCCGCCCGAGCCGATATTGGCACCTTTATAGCCGTTTCCACCGGCACCACCGCCACCGCCACCAAAGCCCATAAAATAGTAAGTCCAGCCTTGATTATGCCATTCATCGTCCCAGCTGCGCCCCATATTACCTTTGGCACCACCTTGGGATGCGGTGGTTAAAGCCGCTCCGCCGGTTGCATTCACGGAAAGAAGAGTATTGCATATTTTGATTTCGCCGCAGCCAGTACCTGCAATTCCGTCTTTACCGACAGAACCGCTTTGACCGCTCGCCAATGCACAGTCTGACTTACCGCCGACAATCGTGCCGATTGAACCGCTGGATGTTGCTGCTACAACGCCCGCACCGCCTGCACCTCCAAGACCACCGTTTCCGCCTCTGCCGCCGATACCCGCACCGGCCCCGCCTCCGCCGTATCCGCCGTAGCCGCCGGCGCCACTATAACTCCAGTAGTATTCGACCAAACCGTCTCCGCCTTTACTGCCGTTTTCGCCGGCAGCCGCCATACCGCCGGTCGCATTCAGTTTTCCGAAACCGCAAACGGTAAGAGAGGAGCTTGTCGGCACCTCGATACCCGCACCGGCACCGTATCTGCCGACAGCGGCACCGCCCGTGACGGTAAGTGTCTTGCCTTCTTTAATATTGATGGTGACATTTCTGCCGCCTGCAATAACGATACCGCTTTGTCCCGGAAGAGCGTTTATGGTAGTATTCTCCGAAACGGTGATTTCACCGTCAAAATCAAGGATAACACCCTCGTTACCGGCAGGCAAACCGCTTTGGGGTGTTGCGGCTTTATAACCTGTCATATAGCCGTCGCCCTGATTTGCGTAGAATTTGTTATTATCCTTTTTATCGCAAACACCGAAATTGTTGCCCTGCTTTGCCGGAACGAATTCGTGTTTCAATTCGTTGCCTTCATAAATCTTACAGGAATAGAAACGGATTAACTGATTTTCAAAGGTCTGTGTCCAGTTGTCGATATGTATTCCGAAAAGATGCATAGACTGACCGCTGAAATCGCCGCCTGAGTGCGGATCCTTGAGAACATCGTTTATTTTGAACCCGTTTTTGCCAAGTTCTATCCTTTGACGACCGCCAACGGGGGCATCGTTTGCCCAGCTGGCGGAGTTTTTGCCGTAGCCCGAGCCGTAACTCATGCCGCCGCTGTTGACATAGAAATTATATGTGTCTCTCCAGTTGAGGATGAAACCGAACAAAGCTGCCATCTGATTGTTCAGTTCCACATCCATAACGACACGGGTGTTCGATGTCGGAGTATACCCTGTGTTGATATACGCACCTGCACCGACATCAAGGGCGTAATACTCCGTCACCGTGTCTGCCGCAAAGGCAGTGATTGCCCCCAGCGG
>JAZRWZ010000206.1:0-1033 GCA_045599985.1 Acutalibacteraceae bacterium
AAAATGAGTAAGCCGTATAAAGGATTTGAACCCAAATGGATAAAGGAGGCGGCACCCGCCGATTCATTCCGCTCGATTTTTCGCTGGGGCGACCCGGAGTTTGTAAAATATCCCAAGGAAAGCCTTTTCAAGCTGATGAAGGAAACCTTCAAAATGACCGATGACGATTTTAAAAGCTATGCGGGTGATATCGGCTTTGACAAGGTTAAGCTTGATTCCCCCTCAAAAATGGAGGCGGAGCACCTTGAGGCCTTCAAAAAGATTGTGGGCGACGATTTTGTTTCCGTTTCGGATTATGACCGCCTTTCGGTTGCCTACGGCAAAACCGCCTATGACCTTTTCAGGATAAGGGAGCGCAGGTTTGATTCCCTGCCCGATGCGGTTATTTATCCCGACTCAGCAGAGCAGGTGGAGGCCATTGTTGCCTACTGCGCCGAAAAAAAGATTCCGCTTTATGTTTACGGCGGCGGCAGCAGCGTTACGCGCGGCGTTGAGCCGATTAAGGGCGGCGTTTCACTGGATATGAGAAAGCGCTTCAACAAGGTTATCGCCTTTAATGAAACCGACCAGACCATAACCGTTCAGGCGGGTATGAGCGGCCCCTGCCTTGAAGAAACTCTTCACAACGCCGAAAAGCTCTTCGGTGCAAAGCGCCCCTACACCTGCGGCCATTTTCCGCAAAGCTTTGAATACAGCTCGGTAGGCGGCTGGGTAGTGACCCGCGGCGCGGGGCAGAACAGCACCTACTACGGCACCATTGCCGATATAGTCCTTTCCCAGAAATACGCCACCCCGAGGGGAAAAATCGTAACAAGTCACTATCCGCGGGAGGCCACGGGCCCGAGCCTTAATCAGATTATGATGGGTGGCGAGGGCACCTTCGGCGTGCTCACCGAGGTCACTCTCAAGGTGCGCCGCTGGATGCCGGAAAACAGAAAGCGCTTCTCCTACATCTTCAAGACCTGGGACGACGCCATGAAGGCAGCCCGTGAGATGATGCAGCATGAGTGCGGCTATTCCTCCGTGTTCCGTC
>JAZRWZ010000207.1:0-4560 GCA_045599985.1 Acutalibacteraceae bacterium
AAGGGTACTTACTACACCGTGAACATCAGCCTTGAAAACGGCGTTTACGAGGCTGTTGCTACTGAAGTATATCTGCCCGCCCAGTACAGCCCCACCGCCACCTACTACACCCAGAAGTTTGTGGAGGCCAGCATTGACCGCTTCACCGAGAGTGACGATACCCATAAGTACTATGTTCAGGAAACCGGTTTTGAAGCTGTTAACCTGAACGGTGAGAACTTTGACACCAACGCCACCTATTGCTCCACCGACTATGTACAGGCAAGTGTGGATGCCGCCACAAACGGCAGTTATTACACCTCTCAAAACGAAAACAGCCTTGTAACTCTGCCTGAGAATTACTCCGTCGGCACCACCTACTATACTCACCCCGAGGTGGTACTGGGTGCCTCCGCTACCGGCACTTATTACCAGAAGCTGGTGACCTACAATGAGGTTACTCTGACCGGTACCTCCGGCACACTGATTGCAGGCAAGAAATACTACAAGCCCGTACAGACCACCATCGAGTACGACTACATGAGTGCTTATGATGAGAACACTCACCACATGAGCATGGGCGTGTACACCTCCGGCAGCGCCGCAAGCAACGGCATCGGCACCTACTCCACCTCCATCGCCGGCACAAACTTCTATGTGTTCCGTGAGCAGGAGGACTTCCCCAACGCCCTTTACACCTACAACAACTACAACGACTTTACCGAAGAGGCAGCTGATTTCATCGGCTCTTATAAGAGCTTCCTGCTGAAGGATATTCCCGCCGCTCACGACGCCTGGGCAGCCTACATTGCCGGTGTGAATGCCGGTGCGGATGCCAACTCCAATGTGCCCGATGATTTCTACATGCACTACAAGGCGGACGGCAATTACAACAGCGTACTCATCAAGGATATCGAAAAGACCATTCCTTACAACAACCTGCAGGTTATCCGCGATATCAAGGCCCTTTACGGCAATGATTATCTCAACCTGTTCGGTGCAGAGCCCTATGAATCTCTTTCCCACGGCCACGGTGCCAGCAACCCCGACCTGAAGATCGGTGTTTATACCGGTTACACCGCCTGGATTGATGAACTTCTGAAGTACTCCAACGGTCTGAACAACTACTTCGACGGCTTCAACTACTACCTGAGTAACTCCGAGCAGGGCAGACAGAGCTACACCAAGACCTCCGTTACTCCTCTTGTATGGGTATTGAACCTGACGGCAGAGGTTTACAACGGCGGTGAGAACAAAGATGCCGACGGCAACAAGATTTACACTGACAAGACCTATGAGGCATTCCGCAAGGCCTATGTGGCTGCTCAGGACGTGGTAAGCCAGGTTGGCCTGAACAGCAGTGCTTTCAAGACCACCCAGTCCATGGTAACCAAGACCCGCAACGGTCTGATTGATGCTTACTATGCTTTGATTCTGTTTGGTGAGAAGGCAGACCTGACTCAGCTTTATCAGTACCTGGTAACCGCCCGCCGTATCCGTAACGCTGAAATGGATGTTACCGGCACACCCGATGCCACCTATACCTCCGCAAGCTTCAACGACCTGTGCACCATGCTGGATCTTGCCACGGCTCTGTATGACACCACTCCCGGCTCCGATGAGCAGGGCGATGTTGATATCATGGCCTCTCAGCTTTACACCGCCATCAACGGCCTTGCATACCTGGTAGCCCCCGGTATTGAGGTTAAGGAAGAACCCGGTGAGGAAAACACCGTTGACATCGGTGAAAGCTGGGCCACCGGCGGTATTGTTTACGGTTACATTTACGGTGTTCCCGAGGTGTTCGGCTACACCTTCAAGGGTGAAGACGATCCTTCCCTGAAGGTAAAGGGTATTGCTCAGGACGGCGTTAAGTACAGCGCCACCTCCTACGGCCCCGGCACAGGCAGTACCATCGTGGGCAAATCCACCAGCGATGATTCCACCAAGTTCCGCTACACCGTAGTGCTCTTTGGCGACCTGAACGGTGACGCCCGTATTGACGGCTCCGATAAGACCGCTATCCTTGCTTACGCCGCATCCACCGCATCCAATAACATGGATGCCGTTCAGCTTGCCGCTGCCGACCTTAACGGCGACGGCGCTGTCAACGAGTCCGATGCCGCTTCCATCCAGTTGGTTATGGAATACAAGGCCACCATCAATCAGGCTTCCAATGTTATCGGCACCCGTGTTGTGATGAAATAAGCATAAAACCCGCAAAAGCATCATAACAGTAACTGAATGAATAAGATGCGGTGTTTGACCGAATGCAGTCCGCAAACCGGTTAAACACCGCATTTTCTTTTGTTTAAAAAGATTCTGCCGGGTTTGACTTTTTTGTCGGCATACATGGAAAAAGGATTCGGCAAAAATTATCTAAAATTCCGAAAAAAACTATTGCCTATCCGTATCATTCATGATACTGTTAAATTGAATTTGGAATAATGATATCGGTGAAAATAACCCGGTCAAAGCGAATTTGTGTATTCGGGAGGGATTCCATGAACTGCATTATGGTAGTGGAAAACGGCGCAGAGCATAACCGCGATATCTGCGAATTCTTAAACCGTAACGGATATATAGCCGTGGGCAGTTCCAACTCTGTTTCCGCTTTTGATATCATGTACGGCAAGGAAATTGATTTGATGATTGTGAATGTGGCGCTGCCCGGTATTGACGGGTATGAGTTTGTGCGCCGCATTCGCCTGCTGAATACCCGCATGCCCATTATCATGATGGGTGAGGACGATGATTTTGCCGTGAAGCAGAAGAGCTTCACCTGCGGGGCAGATGACTATATGACCATACCCCTGCGGCTGGAGGAACTGCTGCTGCGTGTGGGCGCACTGCTGCGCCGCAGCAACACGGAGGTTTCCTCCTCTGTTATGATTGGCCGCGGCACGGTGCTCAACCGCAATACCCTCACCGTGACCTCCCACGATGAAACGGTGCAGCTGACAACCCGTGAATTCAATTTGCTGGAAAAGCTGCTGACCAACCCCAAGCGGTTGTTTACCCGTGAGGAGCTGCTGCGGGAATTCTGGTCAAACGATTATATCAAGGGCAACCGTGTAGTGGATGTGTATATCACCCGCCTGCGTAAAAAGTTTGAGAACAGCGAGGATTTTGCCATCGAAACCATCCGGGGACTTGGCTACCGCGGTGTTGTCAGGTAAGGCAAAAGAGATTTGAACACAATATGCCTTAAAAAGCGATCTTCGCGCACATCCGGGCGTTTTTCGCCTTGAAATACTGATCCAATCCGGCTTTTCCCTATCAAATCAACGGTAATATGAGACGAGCGATGCACTGAATCTTCGGTGCATCGCTTTTTTGATGAAGCGGAAAATCCGCTTCAAACAATTATGACAAAAACAGTTGAAAATCAAGAATAAATACTGTATAATCTTTTCAAATCCGAACAGGAAAAATGAAAGGAGAAATCCCGATGAAAAAAGTACTTGCAATGCTTCTTGCACTCGCCATGGTAATGGCTCTTGCTGCCTGCGGCGGCAAAACGCAGGAGGATACCACCGCTGCCCCCGAGGCTGATACCTCCGCAGTAGTTGAAGACACCACCGCTGCTCCCGCTGCAGAGGACACCACCGCTGCTCCCGTAGCCGAGGATTCCACCGCAGCAGAAGGCGAAAGCACCCCTGCTGAGGACACCACCGCTGCCAAGGCTCCCGAAACCAAGGCTGAAATTCTGGAATACTACAACAAGACTCTGGCTGCCGCTTACGACGCCAAGGTCGGCTTTGAAAAAGAGCGCACCACCGACAACGAGAACATGGATGCCGGCGTTGCTCTGAAGACCTTCAAGGGCCTTGTATATGAGTTCATGGGCATCGGCTCCGAGAACAAATACACCGAGAACGTTACCAAGGGCAAATGGGAAACCGAAACCAAAAAGCACTACCTTCGCAAGAGCACTCTTACCGAGGCTGACCTGACCAACGCCGCCATCACCTCCGACGGCAAAAACTACACCATCGTTCTTAACATCAAGAACGGCAGCAGTAAGGGCGCCAAGAGCGGCAGCTTCAACAACTCCCCCATTGATAAGAGCGGTATGTGCGTTGGCGATGAGGATAAGAGCTACTTCGACCACAAGACCGGCCTTGTTATTTATGATGCCATTGACGACACCTTTGCAGGCGCCGACATTCAGGAGAGCTACTCCAACGGCAAAGCAACGGCTGTGGTTGATATTGCCACCGGCAACCTTGTGAAGCTGACTGTGGAATATGACATTTCCTGCGCTATCGATATCGGTATCGGCACAGGCACTGCCACCGGTACGACCCACATCATTTACAAGAACTTCAAGTACTGATTCTTGTAAACGGGGATTGTAACGTAAAAGCAAACACCGTAATCTGATTTTAACAAAAGCGATGCTTAACCCCGTTTTCAAAGGTTAAGCACCGCTTTTTGCTGGTGTGCTCGGCACGCATATTCACTTGGCGGTGAAAGTCCGCTACAGGCTTGGCAGTAGGAACTGTTAGACGAAGACAAGGGCGTCCTTCGTGAGGAGGAGTCTGAAAGAAGTCGGATGTAAAGGCTGAAAAGTGCCGA
>JAZRWZ010000208.1:0-3959 GCA_045599985.1 Acutalibacteraceae bacterium
TCTGCTTTGTTCATAATAATTACTTCCTTTCCCGAGGCTGGCTTGCCCCGGAGATGTTATATTTTGTGCCGTTATCCGACAACATATAAATATACCATGATTTGCCGCTTTTTACAACAAAGGTTAAATAATAAACATTAAGGAAAAAGTGTTGCAGAAAATGCGGTTTACCGTTTAATATAGTAGCAAAGAAATAAATTGCCAAGGAGGAATACGCATGAAAAAAAGGATAATTGCAATAGCTCTTGTGCTTATGATGCTGGTGGCTGTCCTGCCTGCGGCGGCATTTGCCCGCAGTGTCAATTACGTGAGCATCAACGGAGTTGCGCTGGAATATTTCGGACAGACCGTCAAATGCGGCAGCGGCACAGCAACTCTCAAGGGCAGTGAAACCAGCCCCCGCATTGTTCTGAGCAATGCGCAGATAACAAAGTTTGAGAATATGGGCAGCTACGACGGCATTACCACTTACGTGGGCATTGCGTATTACGGCAATGCGAAGCTGGAAATCCAGCTTGAGGGCAGAAACAGCATTACCGCCCCCTCACACGGGGCAAATTCGGTGTACGTGGCTGTTTACTCAAATCAGCAAACCACTATCACCGGCGGCGCTATTATTTACGATACGCCCCAGAGCTTTCTGACCGTAAGCGGAGCGGATATCGGCGTTGAGGCCCTTCGTGATGACGGCAGCGGCAGAGACATTTATTTTAAAAATGCAGGATTCAGCATAAACGCACGGCAGGTCTGTGTATACGGCGGCTCCCACATAGAAGACTTTGCCAAGTCGGATTTCATCAGCGGCGGCGGTACGGCAATCGTATCAGACGGCGCAGTTAGTTTAAGCGACAGCACCGCAAACGTAAGCCTTTCACCCGTGCTGAAAAATACCGACGGCATGGTGGTGGGTATTTCCGCACAAGGCTCAGTCGGCGCTTCCGGCATGTTAAGACAGAGTAAGCTGACACTAAACATGAGCGTGGATGCCCGCGGTGTTGAGGGCTTTGCCGTTCAGGGAATTTCGGCAGGCAGGGTTGCCGCCTCCAGTGCAGACGTTATCGTTAATCTCAACGTAAAATCAGATAAAAGCGGAGAAACCATAGGAATTTTCTGTGAAAAAGACCTGTTTTCGGACGGCAAATCATGCATTAAGGCAAACCTCAGCTTCAGCGGTGAGCACGGACAGGCCTGCGGCATAATCACGGATAATATCAGGTTTGTAAATGAAATTGACTCCAAAATCACTGGCGCAGGCCCGCAGGATACGGCGTTGGCGGTAATGAGCCATATCGGCTTTGACCGTACCACCTATGAAGAAGTGGGAATGATTGAATTCTATCCTCCCACATCCGGCAGGATATACGCCTCCGTTGACAATGAGAACACCGAATGCGGTGCCATGGTTCACGGCTTTGACTGCACGGACAAGTACGGTGCTCTGAAAATTGCCTATCCCAATAAGGGCGGCTTTGCACTTCTTGAGGACGGCGAGGATAACGCCTACATAGTAAAGGACGCAAATGGCAATCCCGCGCAGGCGGTTGTTCTGACGAATAAGGATTACCCCTTCATTGACATTGACAGCAGCAATATTGTTCCCTATAAGGATGCAATTCTGTGGGCGGTGGAGCAGGGAATAACCAACGGCTTCACTCCCGTGGAGTTCCGCCCCAACGCAGCCTGCACGCGCGGTCAGGTGGTAACCTTCCTGTGGCGTGCCAACGGCTCACCCGAGCCCACCATAACCGAAAATCCCTTCGTGGACGTTTCCTCCTCCAGCCCCTATTACAAGGCGATACTGTGGGCAGTGGAGAAGGGTATTACCAACGGCTTTGACGCAACCCACTTCAAGCCCTCAAATCCCTGCACCCGTGCGCAGGTAGTAACCTTCCTGTGGCGTGCCGAGGGTGCGCCCGAACATTCTAAGGTAGATAATCCCTTTGTGGACGTTCTTGCCACGGGCAGTACGTCACCCTACTACCATGCGATACTGTGGGCAGTGGAAAATGGCATCACCAACGGCTACGGCGCCAATGAATTCCGCCCCTCCGTAACCTGCAACCGCGGTCAGGTAGTTACCTTCATCTTCCGTGACATGAAATAATGCCAAACTGCTGAAAAATTATGTAATTATATGTAATTAAATAATATCAGGGAGGAATACGCATGAAGAAAAGGATAATTGCAATAGCTCTTGCGCTGATGCTGCTGGTGGCCATCCTGCCTGCATCGGCACTTGCCGACGGCGACGTTTACGTCAGTGTCGGCAATCAGGAGTTTACCCGTTTTGAACAGACCATAAGAGTGGGCGGCGGTACGGCGACTCTGTCCACCTCGGGAGAATTCCCCGCACTGTTCATGACCAACGTAAATCTCACCCAGTTCATGAACCTCGGCGCCGATGAGACGGGCACGAAATACTATGCGGGCATCGTATATTCGGGCTCAAAAATGCTGTGCATCTACTGTGAAAACTGCAGCATTACCGTACCGAAGCACGGCGACGGTGCCGTATACGAGGGCATCTATGCCGACGGCGCCATCGCGGTCATGGGCAACCTCACCATCAGAAATGCCGACATCGGAATCGAGGGTACAAGTGTCGAGAGCAATGGACTGAATACCTCCATCTCCACCACCTCGGGTCCCGCCTTGATGGCGGATAGAATATCCCTTGCAGGCAGCTGCTATATCGAAACAACGGCACTCTATGCCGTTGTGTCCGGCACCTTCGGCAACAGCGGCACGATGACGATCAACCACTTCCCCAACTGCGCAAAATACGGCTACGACAGTGTCGTTACCATGGCAATTACCAATGCTGCATCACTTTATAACACGACTATAAACATGACGGCGGACTTGAGCGGCTATAAGGGCAGCGAAAGCCTGATGTGCAGCGCCGTTGCGTCAGATTCGGTGAGTGTTGCCTACGGCATCGTTGTCTGCAATATGAACGTAAAGGGCAACGCCAACACCATCGTAAACGGCGTTTACGCAGGAAATCTGTTCATCAGCGGAACCAGCGGCCTGAAATGCCACCTGAATCTCAGCGGCAGCCACATGGGCGCCGTGGGCATCGGCTGTGAGTATTACAACAGAAATAAGGACACCTACTGCAAGGCTTATATTGAAAGCAATGTAACGGGCGCCAATGCGAACGACATCGCCTTTTACGTTCAGAACAACACCAAGGTCACGGCATCCGAAATCTACGCCTCCGTGGACTACCCCGGTGCGGCCGCCATTGCCATGAATCCCAAGAGTGAAAACGTGTATGGCGCTGACTGGAAAACACCGCTGAATATGCACACCCCCAAGGACGGCAAATTTGAGTGTATACCCTACAGCCCCTCGGATATTCTCACCGTAGTCAATCCCGACGGCAGCTTTGCCAACACTGTTGTCCTCAACAATAAGGCCTATGCCTTCCGCGATATTGACACGTCAAACGTTGCGCCCTATAAGGATGCGATACTGTGGGCAGTGGAGCAGGGAATAACCAACGGCTTCACTCCCGTGGAGTTCCGTCCCACCGCAGACTGCAACCGCGGTCAGGTCGTCACCTTCCTGTGGCGTGCCAACGGCTCACCCGAGCCCACCATAAAGGATAATCCCTTTGTGGATGTTTCTTCCTCCAGCCCCTATTACAAGGCTATCCTGTGGGCAGTGGAGCAGGGCATCACAAACGGCTTTGACGCCACCCACTTCAAACCCTCAAATCCCTGCACCCGTGCGCAGGTAGTAACCTTCCTTTGGCGTTCCGAGGGCAAGCCCGAAGTTACCTCGGACAACAATCCTTTCGTGGACGTTTCTCCCGATGGCAATACCAAGCCCTACTACGAGGCTATCCTGTGGGCGGTGGAAAATGGCATCACCACCGGCTACGGCGGCACTGGATTCCGTCCCTCCGTAAACTGCCACCGCGGGCAGGGAGTCACCTTTATCAACCGCGACAT
>JAZRWZ010000209.1:0-1826 GCA_045599985.1 Acutalibacteraceae bacterium
CGATATAATAGCATACTCCTTTGCAAAAATCAACCCCTAATTTTAATTTTTTTGCTTTTTTCTTTGCAGGGTCAAAAATGAAAAACGGGAACTCCTTTCCGGTGCAGTAATCCGCCGGAATAACGGTGCTGCGCCGTCCAAAGAAGTCCCCGTGATTGTTTTTACATGAAAGGATTCAGCGGTAAATAAAATGAATGTCGCTGTCCTTGAGCAGGGGAGCGGTGCTGTCTTTTTGCGAAAGAATGGGGTTATCAATGCCCCAATCCACACCGATGGCAGGGTCTTTATAGCACACGCTGCGGTCATTGGCGGGGGAATAAAAATTATCCACCTTGTAAAGCACCTCCACATCGGGGGTCAGGGTAACAAAGCCGTGCAAAAAGCCTTTGGGCATATAGAACTGCTTTTTGTTTTCGGCTGTCAGCTCCACGCCGACCCATTGCAGGTAGGTGGGCGAGCCCTCGCGGATATCCACGGCCACATCAAATATGGCACCTCTGGTGCAGGTGAGCAGTTTGGTCTGGCTCATGGGCTCCGTCTGGCAGTGCAGGCCCCGCAGGGTGCCTTTTTCGGCGGAGAAGGAGCGGTTATCCTGCTGAAAAACAGTGCGGATGCCAAGGGCTTCCATGGCCTGCTTTGAGTAGGATTCATAAAACCAGCCGCGGCTGTCGCCGTGAACGGTGGGCTCTAAAATAACAAGGCCGTCAATTTTGGTTTCTATCAGGTTCAAAGGTCATTTTCCCTTCATTCTTGATATGGTACGGAATCAGATTTTTTCCACGCCAAGGGTCACAGCCTCGCCGTTGATATCCCAATCCTTGGTGTAGGAGCCGCCTTCACCGGCGGTAATGGCCTCGGCCAAAACGTCGTGGCTGATGGCGTCGCCGTAGGTGTTCATAACGGCGGTAACCTCGCCCTTGCCCTTATCGGTGAAGAATACCTTGATGTGGTCGGTCACCTCAAAGCCGGCTTCCTTGCGCATGGTCTGAATCTTGGAAATCAGCTCGCGCACATAGCCCTCGTTGATGAGCTCGGGAGTAAGCACGGTGTCAAGCACAACGCTGATGCCGTTTTCGCTCACGCTGAACAGGCCCTCTCTCTGCACGGTGCTGATGAGCAGGTCATCGGCGGTCAGGGCGATTTCTGCCCCGTTCACGGTGAAGGTCAAAGCACCCTCGGCATCCAACTGAGCCTTGGCGGCGGTGCCGTCAACATTGGCAAGGTAATCCTTGATGCCGCCCAGGAATTTGCCGTATTTGGGGCCGACGGTCTTGAGTTGAGGCTTGAAGGCGTAGCTGACAAGGCCGGAGGCATCGGTGATGAATTCCACAGCCTTTACATTCAGCTCGTCACGGATGATGGCGCAGCAGTTTTCATCCAGCGCCTTTTCTGCCTGCACATACATCTTGGCAAGGGGCTGGCGGTTCTTGCGGTTGCTGCCGTTGCGGGCGGAGCGGCCCAGCACAACGATATCAAGCACTTCTGCCATGGAAGCTTCAAGAGCCTCATCAATGTAAGCGGCGTTGGCCACGGGGTAATCGCAAAGGTGAACGCTGATGGGTGCCTCGGCATCAATGGAGCAAACAAGGTTGCGGTAAATATCCTCTGCCATGAAGGGAATCATGGGGGCAGCCAGCTTGGCAACGGTGACAAGGGCGGTGTAAAGGGTCATGTAGGCGTTGATCTTATCCTGACTCATGCCCTGTGCCCAGTAACGCTCACGGGAGCGGCGCACATACCAGTTGCTCAGGTCGTCCACAAAAGCCTGAAGGGCTTTGGCGGCCTCGGGGATGCAGTAGCTGTCAAGGTAGCCGTCCACGGTGTTG
>JAZRWZ010000210.1:0-12148 GCA_045599985.1 Acutalibacteraceae bacterium
TGTTCACCTATTATGAGGATAAGGACGAGGCGCCGGAAAAGGAGATTGCCGTAACCCTGAAAAACGCGGGCAGCGGCAAGCCCATGGCCGCCACGGTTTATGTGCTGGACGGTACCCACGACGGCGAGCCCACCCGCCGGGAGATTGTGACGGGCGCCGAATCGACTCTGTTCCTGAAAGTGCCTCTTTTCACTACCTGCCTTATTACTCTTGCTCTCCAAGCGGAGTAAATAAAGTTTTCAGTTTTCGGTTTTCGGTTTTAAGACAGATACAAAGGCAAAAAAGATGCCGCCAAAACCATATCGGGTTCGAATCCCTTTTGCCAAGGAACGATGTGTGTAGGGCAAGACCACCGTGTCTTGCCGCTTCTTCCACAAACAACTCTTCTTCCTTCCCCCTCCGGGGAAGGTGCCGAGCACTGCGAGGCGGATGAGGGGTTTGTGTAGGGCAAGACCACCGTGTCTTGCCGGATTTGCCGCAGGCAAATGGAAATTTCATTCATTCGTCAGGCTTCCCACGGCGTGTCGCCGTGCCGGTCAGAGCGGGTGCTCTGACCCTACACCGCATTTCCCGAAAAATCCTGACTCCTCACCGAGCCAATGCTTCCTGCACAATAAAACAAAAAAGCGATGATTCCATCCGCAACCCATGTTGACGGAAAAATCATCGCTTCTTTTTATGTTGATTCAATCCAAACCGGATGAACCGCCGGGGAATCAGTACTTCACATTGTAAAATTCCACGTGGTTGATGAGCTCCTGATTGGCAATATCCAAACCGGCGCCCAGTGCTTTGGCGTAACCGCTGATGGAAACATGCAGCACCTGATTGAGGGATTCCACCTGATTGTTTTCGGGGTTGTAAATCAGGGTGGCGGTGCAGTCGTGGTAAACCAGCTTGTAGGTAACATCCTTGAATACGGCGGAAACAATGCCGCCCTTCAGGGTGTCGTCAATCTCTTTCAGAGAAACAGCGCCGAAGATGCCGCCGTGCTTGCTGGGGGCGGAGGAGGCGCCTTCGGGAGCGGGCTCGGGGTTAACCTCGTTCTTCAGCACAAGGGTGATTTTGTAATTGCCGTTGGAGAGCTCTTCGCACTTGGCGGATTTTACAAAGCTTGCATCCTCAAGCATGCAGCCCTTTTCGCAGTTATAGATGGGCCACCAGGCCATGTCGTTGCCCTTTTCAAAATACTGGGGGTCGCTCTTGGCCTTGGATTCGGTAACCATGAAGTTGGCGGCAACCTTCAGCGCGGCGCCCACCAGTGCTTTACCGTCGTTGATCTGGCGGCTCTGGGGGTCATCGGGCAGCTCCTGATATTCCACTTTGTTAAAAGCGGGGCCGTCTTTTTTGGCCTGATTCATCACGGCAGCATAGGCGGCCAGAATCTCGGCGGCGGTTTCGGGCTTTTTGTTGGCCTCGGTGGTGGATTCCGCCTCGGCAGCGGTTTCAGCCTCGGTGGCAGCTTCGGTGGCGGCCTCGGTGGTAACCTCGGGCTCGTTGGCGGGAACCACGGAGCCTGCCTCGGTGGCGGCAGTGGTGGTGGGTTCCTCGGTGGTGCCGCAGGCAGCGAAGGCAAGCAGCACAAAAGTCAGAGCCAGCAAAACAGCAACTGTCTTTTTCATACAATCATTCCTTTCAATCATTACAAAGAAGAAAAACGGGGATGATAAACAAATTCTCAGACGCCGAAACGCCTGAGAATTTGAATACATTTAAAATAACGGGAACCGATTGACTATGCTCAGATAGCAACGGTGTAGTCGATAACGCCCTTCAGGTTCTTGGCATTGAACTTCAGACCAAGCTTGATGGAAGCGTCGCCGATGTTGATGTTTACTTTGTAGTGCCAGGTACCGGTGGTAACCTTACCGCTCTCCTGGTTGACGGTGGCCTTGATGTAGCAATCATTGTAGGTCAGCTTAATGGTGTCAGCGCCGGAGTACAGCTCTGCGCCAAGGGCCTCGATGGCATTGTTGATGTTGCCAAGGGTACCAACAGCTCTTGCAACGGGGCCTGCGGTGTCGGCATCAGCCTGAGGACCGTCGGTCTGCTCTTTGGTCTTGAGCTCGATGATGATGTTGCCCTTGCCGTCTTCTTTAGCGGAAGCGGAGGTAACGTCGGAAGCCTTCAAAGCGCCCTTACCGGGGATGTAATCGGTAGAGGAGGAGCTCTTCTTCAGAGTGCTCTCGATGATGGGCATGGCAACCTTCAGGATAGCGCCCAGAGCGCCGTCGCCGGTGATGTCGCCGATGAGCTTCATGGTGGACTGACCGTTGGGAGCGCCGGCATCATTGGTCTTAATAACAGCGGCGTTGTAGTAAGCAACGATTTCTTCGGTGGTCTGGGGGATAGCGTTGGCCTCGGTGGTGGCCTCGGTAGCAGCCTCGGTGGTGGCCTCGGTAGCAGCTTCGGTAGCGGCCTCGGTGGAAGCAACAGCGGTGGTGTCGGCTACGGGAGCCTCGGTGTCGGCTACGGTGGTGTCAGGTGCAGCAGAGGTGTCTTCGGCAGTGTTTCCGCCGCAGGCAGCAAGAGCGAACACCAGGGAGAGTGCGAGAAGCATTGCAAGAATCTTCTTCATGTTTACGTTCCTCCTGAGTTTGTTTTGTTTTTTTGTTTTGCGATAATAGCCTTATCCCCCCGCCAAAGCGGAGCCGTAAGGCCTAATACCTACTGTATGAATTTACAACAACATGCGGCGTTTGTCAAGTAGAAATGAGGGGATTATTTATAAGGAAAAAAGATGTTTAGGCAATATCTCCAAATCCCGGGGAACGGAATTATTTAAAATAACAAATGAGTTTTCAGTTTTCAGGAGAACCCACCACCATATGTAGTAGTTGCAAGGGCTGCCCGGGATTGGTATAATAATCGGGAATCCGTTAAGATAATTTCGGGCAGAAGGAGCCATATGATATGATTAAATTTTTTGCCATGATTTCCCGTATGAAATACATCGACCGCTGGGCTTTGATGCGCAACGAGCACAGCGAAAACCTTTGCGAGCACAGCTTTGAGGTGGCCACCGTGGCCCACGCCCTTGCGGTTATCGGCAACCGCCGCTTCGGCAAGCAGTATAACACGGAGCGCACGGCGCTGCTGGCCTTGTACCACGATGCCCCCGAAACCCTGACGGGGGATATGCCAACCCCGGTCAAATACTATAACGACGAGGTGCGGAAGGCCTACAAGGCGGTGGAGGAATATGCCTGCCGAAGCCTGCTGGAGATGCTGCCCGACGATATGCGGGCGGATTACAGCCCCCTTCTCAAGCCTCTGCCGGAGGATGCCCCTTTGTGGGCACTGGTGAAGGCCGCCGATAAAATCAGCGCCTTAATTAAATGCCTTGAAGAGAAAAAGGCAGGCAGCGGTGAATTCGTCAAGGCGGCGGAGAGCACCCGCGCCGCCATAGAGGCCCTTCATGTGCCCGAGGCGGAGGTATACCTTGCCGAGATGCTGCCCGCCTATCAGCTCACGCTGGACGAGCTCAAGCAAAAGGATTGATTTTTCCCCGGACAAAAGGGATTTGAACAAAATATGCCAAAAAACACAACGCCCTCCCTCCGCCATGAACGGAGAGAAGGCGTTTTTCATTATTTTTGTATGTTTTATCGCAGGGGCATGGGTGGGAATTTCTCAAAAATCCGAATTCTTTTTCCCGGCTTTTATACCTTATAGATGCGTTCCCACGCAGCCAGAGCGGCGGGGTCGTAAGCATCGGGAAAGGTTTGTTTGATTTTTCGGTTGATGCGGTTCTGCCTTGCCAGTTTTATGATGGGCCGCCACAAAACGGGGGTGGAGAGCAGGGCAAAGGCCTTGGCTGCCAGCTCTTTTTTGGTGTAGTGCCGCCCGGCGCCGGACATCTCCCGCTCGGTCAGGATTTTTTTGCGAAACAGCGCATCCGTGCCGGCGGCGCCCGCATCCATCAGAAAATGCTTGAGCATATTGTCATTCAGAGTGTTCAGACCGCAGTTTTTGAAAAAGGTGTGCTGATAAGGCCACAGCACGGCGGCGGTAAGGGGCTGTTCCCCGGCATTGATTACCGTATCCGCCAGCATTTTTCCCGCCGACATGGCATAGTCCATGCCGGAGCCGCTCAGGCAGGCCACCATGCTTGCCGAATCCCCCACCAGCGCGTAGCCGTCTGCAATCAGGCGGGGCAGAGGGGGCCGCAGGGGAATGGCTTCCATGCTGCCGCCCCGCACGATACGCTGACCCACAAAGGAGAAATCCCGGCGCATATCCGCCACGGCATCGCAAACCTCCTGCCGGGTAACGGGGCCGAAGGTGCCCACCAGTATGTCGGCGTTGTCCTCATCGGTAATCATCCAGTCCAGACCCTTGCGGCGGCAGTGGTAAAAATACATATTGCAGGGGGGCTCCGTCATGCGGGGCTCCGTTTTTTCATAGCAGGCGCGGTAAACAAACAGGGTGTCCTTCTCTGCAATCTCCCGCTGAATACCCAGGGCATGGGGCAGGGAGCGGCGCAGGGGGGAACGGATGCCTGCCGCATCAATCACCAGATCGGCGGTTTCCTCTTTTTCGGTTCCGTTTTCGCGGTAACGCACCCCCGTCACCCTGCTGCCGGAGAGCAGAGGCCCGGTAACGGTGCAGCCGAATTTTACGGCAGCGCCTGCCGCCTCGGCCTCCCGAATCAGGTGGCGCAGCAGCACCTTGCGGTCCACATATTTCAGGTGCACCGCGCCCTTTGGCGGGTCGGGGGTCAGGGTAACATCCTTGGAAGGGCCCCGGTATGCCATGGGGCGGTAGGGTCGGAGTGCCTCGGGGGGCAGGGGAGAAACGCCCACGGTCTGCAGGGTGCGCAGGGAGATGCAGTCGAGCCAGTCGTAGCCCGCCTCCTCCCGTGCCTTCTGCTCCAGCACGGTGACGGCATAGCCCGCTTTTGCCAGATTATAAGCGGCGGCAAGCCCGCCGTGACCGGCACCGGCTACCAGTATTTTTCTCACGGAGCATCCCTCCCTTTCAGGTGTTTTTTTTGGTTATTATTCGGCGGTTTTGATGCCGTAAAAATGAATCACGTTCATATCCTCCGGCATATCCAGCCCGTGGGAGCCGCAGTCGCCGTCAATCAGGTGGCAGCCGTGGTCGGGGCAAAAGCCGTAGAACACATTGTGCCCGGGCATATATTCTTTAATCATATCAACCAGTTCGCCGTAAACAATCATGTTCTGCTCCAGCGCCTTCATGGCCTTTTTGCCCTCGGGGCCCACCTTGTGCATATTGCTGTCGTAGTTGCCGTTATAAATCACGATAAGGTCGTATTCGTCTTTTTTCAGCAGGCTTTTGGCCTTGCGGTTCACCGCACCCACGGTGGGGTAGATGAAATAATCAATGGAGCGGTTCAAAAAGATTTTGGAGATGCTGTCCCCCTCGGTGGAAACGATGGCGGCCTTTTTGCCGGCGGCCACCATGTCATCAAACAGGGTGGCAACGGAGAGCACGGGCTTTTCGTATTTTTGAATGCCGTGCACGGCGGGCATCACGCCGCTGTACATGGAGGCAAAGCAAACGGGGGTCACGCTGGGCATAACGGAATACATGGGCAGGCCAAGGTCGGAATGCTCCGCCGCATTGCGGAACATATCCGTGTATTTTTGATACATCCACAGCGCCACGGCATCGGGATTATAAAGCACAACACGGTCCACGGGCTTGCCGCCCAGCTTTTTCTGTGCCATGTCAAGCACGGCCCTGTTGGGGGCGGCGGCATCGGCGGGCACGGGCAGGCCCATCAAAGTGAGCGCGGTGGCGCGCACGGTGGAAATGCAGGGTGAAGGGTTAACTTGACACATAGGTTCCTCCCGGATTGTTCGGGCAGGCCGTCTGCCGGAAGCGGCACGGCCGTTTCGCCTCAGAATTTTACCCTTTCAGTATAAATAACGTTGAGGCAAAAGTCAACGGATGCGGGATTTCGGGTTTCGGATTTTATGCCGCAAGGGGGAAGGAAGGAGAGCATACCATCACCCCTCCCTCCTAACTCCTAACTATTAAACTACCTACCTGAAAACCGAAAACCGAAAACTCTCCCTCACCCCGCCGCCTCCGTCACGGTGCGGGGGGTGATATCCAGGCGGAAGGTGAGGGGAGCATCCCCGTTGCAGGGGTGGGGGCCGTTCTCGTCGTAGTAGCTCATAAGGGTGCGGGCCACCACCAGAGCATCCTGCCGCTGCTTGCGCAGCACCTCCATCTCCACATAATACTGCTCCCGCTGTTTGGCGGTCATGGTGAATTGCCGGGATTCAAAATCCTTGCGGCGGCGGGCAATCTGCTCCCCCAGCGCCTCGGCCTGTGTGCGGTATTGCTCGCCCAGACTGCGCAGGGTAAGCGGCTTTTTCATCGGGATTTCCATAGTATGCTGTTGCCGCCCCGGGCAAGGAATCCCTTTTATCAAGCGAACCGGGAAGAGGGTTCGCGTGGTTCCGCGGGGAGCGGCGCTCCTTTCTGTTTTTCATTTTTCTTTTCTCTTTTCTGCGGCAGAATAATCTTTTTGCCGGGAATATTGCCCGCCGGTTCTTCCCGTTTTGCATCGGCGGGCGAAGTAATAGTTCCACTATTGACTATATCACTCGAACAAATGTTTGTCAATACTTTTTCCCGGTTTTGAGAAAATCGGGTATAATAGCAAAAAGAGGCACAAACACGGTATGCCTCAAAAAAGGATTTTCACGCACATTCAGCATTTTTCGCCAAGAAAAAAAGATGATGTGGGTTGACAAGTGTAATAGAATCACTCATAATACAAGAGGATTACCGAATTCATAACAAAGGGTGTTTGTATGAATACCATCAAAGAACTGCGCCTGCAAAGGGGCTTGTCCCAGGCGGCGCTGGCGCGGCAGGTGCAGGTGCACCAAACCGCCGTGAGTCAATGGGAAAAAGGGCGCACCAGCCCCGACGGTGCCACCCTCCGGCGTTTGGCGGGGGTGTTCGGCGTGTCGGTGGATTACCTGATGGGGTTGTCGGCCGGGGAGCGCTGTCAGGTGCCCGTGCTGGGCTATGTGCGGGCGGGTCTGCCTGCCGAGGCGCTGGAAAATGTGCTGGGCTACGAAGAAATCAGCGAAGCCACCGCCGCCTCCGGGGAGCATTTTGCCCTGCGCATCAGCGGCAACAGCATGGAGCCCCGCTTTTGTGACGGGGATACGGTGATTGTGCGCCGCCAGTCGGAGGCCGAAAGCGGCGAGATTGCCGTGGTGATGGTGGGCGGCAGCGATGCCACCGTGAAAAAAATCATCAAAAAAGATAACAGTCTGGTGCTGTTCCCCCTGAATCCCGCCTATGAGCCCAAGGTGTTCACGGGGCGGGAGGTGCAGACCCTGCCCGTGCGCATTGTGGGCAAGGTGGTGGAGCTCCGCGCTAAATTCTGAGAGCGGCAACAATAAGGATATAAGGAAAGAGAAAAGGCAGAGCGTGCCGGAACGGCCTGCCCTGCCGGGAGAGAAAAATGAAAAAGGTTTTTACCCGGGATAAAGAATTTTACCAAAAGCTGGTTGTGCTGAGTATTCCCGTGGCCCTGCAGAATCTGATTACCTTTTTGGTGGGGTTTGCGGATAACCTGATGGTGAGCCCCTTGGGGGACAGTGTGGTGTCCGGCGTATACATGGGCGGGCAGGTGCAAACCTTTTTGCAGGTGTTCACCGCCGGCATTGAGGGTACCATTCTGCTGCTGGCCTCCCAGTACTGGGGCAGAGGCGACAAGGGCAGCATCAAAAAAATCATCTCCATCGGCATCCACTTCTCCCTTGTGGTGGGGCTTGTGCTCATGGGCCTGTGCGCCCTGCTGCCCCGGGGCATCATCGGCATTTTCACCAATGAGCCCGCCGTGGTATCAAGCGGCACCGATTACCTTAAAGTGGTGTGCTTCTCCTACCCGTTTTTCTGCGTGACGCAGGCGCTGATTGCCTCCATGCGCTCGGTGGAAACGCCCCTTATCGGCATGCTGGTTTCCGTGTGCTCGCTGGGTATCAATGTATTTTTGAATTTCGGCCTGATTCAGGGCAGAATGGGTTTTCCAGCTATGGGCATCCGGGGCGCTGCCGTGGCTACTCTTGTTTCCCGCATGGCGGAAACAACGATCATGGCGATTTATGTGCTGCGGGTGGATAAAAAACTGCAGTTGAAGATAAAGGACTTTTTTGTTACCGATAAAACCCTGCGCCGGGATTTTGTCCGCTACGGTCTGCCCCTTGTGGGGGGTCAGGTGGTGTGGGCGGTGAACCTGATGGGCAACTCTATTATTCTGGGCCACTTTGACCAAACGGTGATTACCGGGGCCAGCGTTGCCAACACCATGAATACCTTGGGCTATGTCACCATGAACGGCATGAGCAACGCCGTGGGCATTATCACGGGCAAGGCCGTGGGCGCGGGGAAGACGGAAAAGGTGAAGGAATACGCCCGCACGGTGCAGGTGCTGTTTTTTGCCCTGGGTCTGCTCACCGGCGGCACCATCGCCCTGCTCAAAAAGCCCTTTGTTTCCCTTTACGGCGGCATCAGCGCCGGGGCGGCGGCACACGCCCTGCGGTTTATGACGGTGCTTTCCGTCTCCTTCATCGGCACCTGCTATCAGGCGGCCTGCCTGTTCGGCCTTGTGAAAAGCGGCGGCGATGTGAATTTTGTATTCAAAAACGATGCCGTATTTGTGCTGGGCGTGGTGCTGCCCTCCGCCATTCTGGCCTCCTTCCTCGGGGCTCCGGCGTGGGTGGTGTATGCCTGCCTCAAATGTGACCAGATATTAAAATGCTTTGTGGCGGTTGTCAAAATCAACCGTTTTGACTGGATGAAAAATTTAACCAGAGAAAGTGAGGGCTCCGTATGAGTCAAGTAGCGCCCATTGATTTCAAATATCTCTTCGGCGGTGCCGACCAGTTTTATGCGGCCACCAACGAATTTACCGGCTCTTTGCCTGCCAAAAACGGCACCAAGGGGATTTTTGCCGATGTGTTCCGTTACCGTGTGTGGTTAACGGTGAATGACGATGAACAGGCGGTGACATCCATGCGGGCGGCGTGGTATTTCGGCTGCAACGCCTATGCACAAACCGACCCCGCCATCATCACCGAAAAAGAATTTCCTCTTTCCGAGGAGGGGGCAGCCATGGCTGTGGAATGGCTGCAGGCCGCCTACGACAACGCCTGAAAGGACAAGTGAGATGTGCTTTAAAAAGGAAAAAGACGGCAACGCCCCGTGCTACGGCGTGGCGGCAGCCGCCGAAAAACCGAAGGGAATCCTGACGGGCAAAACCGTCATTTTCCTGGGCAGCTCGGTCACCCAGGGCTCCGCCGCCAAGGACGAATCCTTTGCGGATTTTTTGCAGAAGCAGAACGGCCTGATTGCCGTGAAGGAGGCGGTGCCGGGCACCACTCTGGCGGATTTGAAGGATTCCTCCTACATCAGCCGCCTGAAAAGAATGGAATTTGCGGGCAAGGCGGATGCCTTTGTGTGCCAGTTATCCACCAATGATGCGCGAAAGGATATCTCCTTGGGCGAGATTGCCGGGGGAACCGACCTTTGCGATTTTGATACCGCCACCGTGGCAGGCGCCATCGAATACATCATTGCCTACGCCCGTGAGCGATTCGGCTGCCCCGTGGTATTTTACACGGGCACCCGCTATGACAGCCCCCGCTACGGCGAAATGGTGGCACTGCTTTTGCAGATTGCGGAAAAATGGCACATCACCGTGCTGGATTTATGGAACGATGAGGCGTATCTTAGCGTTGACCCCGCCGATTACGCCTTTTATATGGCCGACGGCGTTCACCCCAAACGGGCGGGCTACGGGCTGTGGTGGACTCCCGCCTTTGAAGCCTGCCTGACCGCTCTGTTCCGGGAGAAGGAAGCGGCAAACGAAAACAACATAGAATAAAAGGAGAAGCGTATGGGACAAATCAGAAAACGTCAGGTGCATCTGGATTTTCACACCAACCCCACCCTGCCTGTGGGCAACGATTTCAGCAAGGAGCAGTTTCAGGCCGCGTTAAAGGACGGCCATGTGAACTCCATCACCGTGTTTGCCAAGTGCCATCACGGCATGCACTACCACCCCACCAAGGTGGGCAAAATGCACCCCACTCTCACCTTTGATTTGCTGGGTGCCCAGCTGGAGGCCTGCAAAGAGATTGATGTGAAGGCCCCCGTCTACATTTCCGCCGGGCTGGATGAATACACCGCGGAGCTGCACCCGGAGTGGCGCCATCACGGCAGCCCCGTCAAAGAGGATGTGGAGCGGGATTTCCGGGAAGGGGCGCATTTCCATTGCCTCTGCTTCAACACGGATTATCTGGATTTGCTGTGCGCCGAAATTGAGGAGGTCATGGAGCTTTATGACCCCTGCGGCATCTTTCTGGATATTGTGGGCCCCCGCGTGTGCTACTGCGACAGCTGCCGGGCGGGCATGAAGGCCGAGGGGCTGGATATCGAAAACCCTGCCGACCGGGAATACTATGCCGAAAAGGTGTATCTGAAATATGCCGCTGCCACTAATGCCGCCGTGCGCAAGCACAGCAGCACCGCCACCATTTTTCACAACATGGGTCATGTGCCCAAGGGCAACTATGACATCATCAATACCAACACCCATCTGGAGCTGGAAAGCCTGCCCACCGGCGGCTGGGGCTACGACCATTTCCCCCTCTCCGCCGCCTATGTCAGAACGGTGAAGGGCAAGGAATTTTTGGGCATGACGGGCAAGTTCCACAACACGTGGGGCGAGTTCGGCGGCTTCAAGCACCCCAACGCCCTGATTTACGAAACAGCATTGAGCGTTGCCAACGGCGGCGGCTGCTCCATCGGTGACCAGATGCATCCTCTCTCCGCCCTGAACCCTGCCACCTATCACCTCATCGGCAAGGCATACGGGCTGATTGAGCAGAAGGAGCCCTGGCTCAATGATGCGGTGAACCTGACGGATGTGGCCGTGCTCAGCGCGGAGGCCGTTACCGGCAGCCGTTCCAAGGGGGAAAAGAGCGATGTGGGTGCCAACCGCATGCTGCTCGAATGCAAAACCCTGTATGATTTTATTGATACCGAGGCAGATTTCAGTTCCTACAAGCTGATTGTGCTGCCCGATACGGGCGAGCTGACCGATGAGGTCATCCGCAAGCTGCAGGCCTATACGGAAAAGGGCGGCAAGGTGATTGCCGCCGGTGGGGCAGCGGTGAAAAACGGGGAATTCATTCTGGATTTCGGTGCCCGGTTTGAGGGCAAAAGCGAATTTTCACCCACCTATTTCCTGCCCTGCTTTGATACGGTGGACGGCACCACCGAATACCTGATGAAGGGTGAGAACTACCGCTTCACCCCCCTGAAGGGCAAGGTCATCGGCGAGGGGCAGAACCCCTACTTCAACCGCACCCGTGAGCATTTCTGCTCCCATCAGCACGCCCCCAACAATCCCGAAGAAATCTTCCCCGCCGTGGTGGTGAATAACGGCTGTGCCTATATCGGCTGGAATATCTTTACCGGCTACGCCACCGAGGGCCACCTGAGTTATAAAGAGATTTTCCGCCATGTGCTGGATACCCTTTTGGGGGATGACAGGTTGGTGAAAGTGGATTTGCCCGACCGGGGTGTGGTCACCCTGACCGAGCAAAAGCAGGAAAACCGCAATATCCTGCACCTGCTGTTTGCCCACACCTGCCTGCGCGGGGCAAGAACAGAGGTGATTGAGGATGCCGTGCCTCTTTACAATGTGGCCTGCACCGTGAAATGCGAAACCGCGCCCAAGGCCGTGACACTGGAGCCCGAGGGGCAGGCCCTGCCCTTCACCTATGCAGACGGCAAGGTCAGCTTTACCGTGCCCAGGGTGCTGCTGCATCAGATGGTGTGCATTCAGAAATAATTTGTGTATTCCGAGCATTTTTAACGATATATTGGCAAAAATATGACGCCAAAACCATATCGGGTTCGAATCCCTTTTGCCAAAACAAGAGCCCCCGGCGAAATATCGTCGGGGGCATCGTTATGCCGGTATGTAATTGCTGATTAACCGAAATTCTTCACAACAGCGGCAAAGGTGTCGGCAATCACCCGCTGGGTGTTGGGGCCCATGGAGTTGGTTTCGTGGTAGTGGTTTTTGCCGAAGCGGTCCTTGGTGCCGTTCAGGTAGGGCTGGGTGGGGTTGAGCACAAAG
>JAZRWZ010000211.1:0-9915 GCA_045599985.1 Acutalibacteraceae bacterium
CTCACATCCACGTGCTCTGTAGTGTGCCTGCTTCCTCAAGTACAGTTTAACAGATTTTTGACAGTTGCGTTAGAGGCAAAGGTTTCATCTCTTTTTGTGCCTTGTAGCGCAGCGGAAAGGTATGGTCATAACAATGAAAAACGGGTGGCATACTGTCGTATGTCGCCCGTTTTTGAAGCAGTTATTCGCTGAAAGACGCGTTTTCAGACGATTTATCCCTTAGCGAAGGCACCCTTATCAGGCCGCTTGATTACCGTTACTTTACAACCGTTGTGGGTACTTGGAAATTATCTGCTTCCAATACTGTATCGGAATCAGCACTGAATTCCACACTGTTTTCATCCTTCTGAATTTCATATCTGAATATGTCTTCTGTTTCTCCGTCCTCAGACCGAATGACCACTTCTCCGTCAGGAATATCGCCATTCAGCTTGATATGTTTTGTACCGTTTTCATCCGTAAAAGAGTCTGCTTCAACTTTTTCTCCGTTTATCAGAACTGTTATTTTGCTGCTGATGTATTCGGCAATCGCACCCTCTGTTGCCGCATTGGCTGAAATACAAAGGATAGTAAACAAAGATATGATTGCCAATACTACCAATAATCTTCTTTTGAACATCATATTCATCCTTTCTTTTTTTTCCGCAGTTTCAATGAGTTCTTCATCAATACCGCCTATGCTGAAAAATAAATCTTTACTGTTCATTTCAGAACCTCCGAGAGATATTTTTTTAGTTTTTTGCGAACCCTTGATAAAACAAGATACACGTTTTGCGCTTTCGTCCCAAAGAAGTCGGCGATTTCTGCCGGTTCTTCCAAATGGTAATATCTCCGTATAAAAATTGAAGATTCCTTAACATTGAGTGAACGGAGGAATGCATTAAGGATATTTTTCAGTTGCTCAATATCTGTCTCCGCGTTTTCAGGGATACATTCAGATAATTCTTCAATAATATACTCATCCGGAGTGATTATTTCATCAGCAGCAATATTGAATAATTCTGCTAACCTCAATATCGTTTTATAATCCGGACGACGGATTCCTGCTTCCCATTTTGCTACAAGATCTCTTGATACAAACAATTTCTCGGCGAGCTCATTCTGAGTCATGTTTGCACTCTGACGTAATTTCTGTAATTGTTGACCGGTCTGCAATCATTCCACCTCCGTTGCAATTTGAGTATAAATGATGCTTTGGCTTCCTTCAAGGGACAAAAACTATCAAAAAAGCGACCCGGATTAACGGGCCGCTAAGCGTGATTTTCTGTTTTTCCCGACAAACAGGGATTTATTTCTTCCAACCTTTTAAGCCTGTCGCAATACCAATTAAGGCAAAGATTGCCGCAAGCCCAAAAAGGAAGTATCTTGCTATATTACTCAAATCTAAGAAACCACTACCAGTCGCAGTTAAAGCACCATAAACAGCAATTAAAACAAGAATTGCCATTATGATACTGACTGCTTTACATATGTTCTTACCCATATAATTACCTCCACAAATTCATTTATCTGTTACTCCAGCAAAATATCCCGGATGGTCTGCATGGTCTGCTCCGAAACGCCGCAAACCGAAAGGGCGTTCAGCCCCCGGGCGCACAGGTCACCCTCCCCGTAAAGGGGCTTTTCCAGTTCCTCAATCAATCTGCCCAGCAGGCTGCCCCAACGGGTGCGGCGCATATCCACGGTGACCTGATCCTGAGGAACGGAAAGTTCATAATCCCGCAGCAGTACCTCCTGTGAAACACCCAGCACGGCCCCCAGCAAAAAGGCCAGCGTGCCGGTGCGGTCCGTGCCTCCGTGGCAGTGAAAATATACGGGATACACGGATTCATCCGCCAAAAATTCAAACAGTGCCTTCGCCTTGGCGGGGCCCTCATCTATCAGAAAATCCTCATAGCCCTTGCAGGTCAGCTGCACATACCGCACATCCTCACCCAAGGGGGAGGATGTCAGCACGCCCACCGCTTCATCCCGCAAATCCAGCTCCGTTCGGATGCCCAAAGCGCGCAGACGGGCCACGCCCGCCTCGGTAACGGCGCGCTCAATCCGAGGGCCGCGGTAAACCATTCCCTGCCGGATTTTTCTGCCGCATGCCGTGGGCAAAGCGCCCAAATCACGGATGTTGGCAAGCCCCTCGGCAAAAATCCAACGGGGCGAAGGGAGAGTGGTGAAGGTAAAAACCTTGCTGTTCCCCACCCGCCAGTAGTAGGTTTGGCCCGTTTTCAGGTTATACACGGTGCTTTCCGCTTTTTCCGCAGTAGTCTTTATGGGCGCGGCAAAATCGGCGGATTCGGACACGCAAAGCTCATAGGGAGCCTCCCCGCCCTTCCACGAAAAGAAAACGGGCAGAGGCTTGGTATTGTTGCCGCCCTTTTGATTGAGCGCCACCATCTGCTCCCCCAGCCGGCGGGTTGCCGCCTCGGTATTCTCCTCCCAAAAGCGCTGCTGCAATTCCGTTTGCAGGCTAACGGCGGCATTGTCATAAGGGGTAAGTAAGGTTATCTGTTCCATATCGGCTCCGTTTCACATAATAACAAATCGTGAGAAAGGAGACACTCCCTCGGGTGCCCTTCCTCACGATCTTTTCTTTTCTTATTTACAAAGCATCTCCAGAATATCCACGCAGTTGTCAAGACCCACGGCATCGCTGTTCAGGCAGATGTCGTAATTCTTGGCCTCACCCCACTGGGTATCGGTGTAGAAATAGTGGTAGGAGGCGCGGCGCTTGTCTTTATCCTTCAAAAACTTTTCCGGGTCCTCGGGGGTCTGACCGTAAACCTTGGTGATGCGGTCAATACGGCTCTGCATATCGGAGTGAAGGAATACCGTGAGTACATCCTCTCTGTCACGCAGAATATAGTCGGCGGCGCGGCCAACCAACACGCAGGGGCCCTGCTCCGCCAGCTCCAGAATCACGCGGCGCTGTGCAATCCAGATATCGTCCTGCAGGGAACGGCCGTTGATATCGCGGCCCGCAAACACGCTGAAAAGGCGGTTGCCGCTGACGGCATATTCACCCTTATCCTTAATGAATTCGGGGGCAAAATTCGTTTCCTCGGCGGTTTTTTCGATAATTTCGGAATCGTAGCAGGGAATACCGAGGCGCTTTGCCAGTTCACGGCCCACGGTGCGTCCGCCGCTGCCGGCCTGACGGCTGATGGTAATGAAATTATATTTCATGGGAATTCTCCTTTTTCAAAAGCCGGGCCCGCAAGCCTATGCAAGCCCGGTAGGTCACACATAAGATCAGAACAGGCCGCTGATTACGCCGTTTTCGTCCACATCAATCTTCTCGGCGGCGGGCACCTTGGGCAGACCGGGCATGGTCATGATATCGCCGGTGAGCACCACAATGAAGCCTGCGCCTGCGCTGATTTTCACATTCTTTACCGTTACGGTAAAGCCGGTGGGAGCGCCCAGCTTGGTCTGGTCATCGGAAAAGCTGTACTGTGTTTTGGCAAGGCAAACGGGCACCTTATCGAAGCCAAGCTCTGCCAGCTTTGCAATCTGCTTTTTGGCTGCGGGCAGGAAAGCAACGCCGTCGCCGCCGTAAACCTTCTTAACTACGGCCTCGATTTTCTCCTCAATGGAGCAATCCAGCTCATAGGCAAAGGTGAAGTTCTTGGGCTGTTCGCACAGGCGAACCACTTCCTCGGCCAGAGCCATGCCGCCCTCGCCGCCCTTGGCCCATACATCGGAAAGCACGGTGTTAACGCCCAGTGCCTTGCACTCCTCAATCACCATTTCCACTTCCTTGTCGGTATCGGTGGGGAAGCGGTTCACGGCAACCACGCAGGGAAGGCCGTACACGTTTTTGATATTGGAAACATGGCGAAGCAGGTTGGGAAGGCCCTTCTTCATGGCCTCCAGATTCTCACTGCCAAGCTCGGTCTTGGGCACGCCGCCGTGCATCTTCAGGGCACGAATGGTGGCAACCACAACCACGGCATCGGGGGTAAGGCCTGCGGCGCGGCACTTGATATCCAGGAATTTCTCGGCACCCAGATCGGCACCGAAGCCGGCCTCGGTCACGGCGTAATCGCCCAGCTTCATGGCCATGCGGGTGGCGGTAACGGAGTTACAGCCGTGGGCAATGTTGGCGAAGGGGCCGCCGTGCACCAGAGCGGGCGTGCCCTCCAGTGTCTGCACAAGGTTGGGCTTTAAGGCATCCTTGAGCAAAGCAGCCATGGCGCCCTCTGCCTTGATATCACCGGCAGTAACGGGCTTTTCGTCATAGGTATAGCCCACAATGATGCGGGCAAGGCGGGCTTTCAAATCGGAAATGGAGGTGGACAGGCAAAGCACAGCCATGATTTCGGAGGCCACGGTAATGTCGTAGCCGTCCTCACGGGGCACGCCGTTTACTCTGCCGCCAAGGCCATCCGTCACAAAACGGAGCTGACGGTCATTCATATCCACGCAGCGCTTCCAGGTGATGCGGCGGGGGTCGATGTTGAGGGCATTGCCCTGATAAATGTGGTTATCCAGCATGGCGGCCAACAGATTGTTGGCGGCACCGATGGCATGGAAATCACCGGTAAAGTGGAGGTTGATATCCTCCATGGGAATTACCTGAGCGTAGCCGCCGCCTGCGGCACCGCCCTTGATACCGAACACGGGGCCCAGAGAGGGCTCACGCAGGGCAACAACGGAGTTTTTGTCGATTTTGCGAAGGCCGTCTGCCAAGCCGATGGTGGTGGTGGTTTTGCCTTCACCGGCGGGGGTGGGGGTAATGGCGGTTACCAGAATCAGCTTGCCGTTTTGGCGCTCACTCTCCTTGAGCAGGGAAAGGTCGATTTTGGCTTTGTATTTGCCGTACTGCTCCAGGTATTTGTCATCAATACCGGCGGTGGCGGCAATGGCGGTAATGGGGCGCATTTCGGCGCTCTGAGCAATTTCAATATCTGTTTTCATTGTTTCATCCCCGTTTCTGATTTTTGGTGGGTGCGATGGGCCTATTATAGCACACTCTTTGCAAAGAAAACAGAGGAAAAGCAAACGAAAATCATCTTTTTTTCGCGAATTTGTGAATTTTTCGGCAGGGGGGTTGTGCCTCCCGCGTTTTTTATGTAAAATAAATGTGTATATTTTTATTTTTCCTTACTAATGATGAAAGGACGACTTTGACCATGGCACAGGAACCTGAAAACGACCGCGCAAAATTTTTACCCGTTACTCCCTGCGATTTGCCCGAAAAATATGCGGGTTTGTTTGAAGATGAAGAGATAGCCGGCTGCTTCCGCGGCATCCGTGACCTGATTGTGTTCACCGACAACCGCCTGGTGGCCATTGATGTAAAAGGCATTACCGGCAAGCAGAAGGTCATCACCACCACCCCCTATTCCCACATCTGTGAAATGACGGTGGAAACCTCCGGCATCATTGACCTGGATACCGATATGCTGCTGCGCACCACCTCCGGCACCACGCTGGCCTACAGTTTCCAGAGAGGCAAGGATGTGACCAAAATCCAGAACCTTATCGGGCGCAACATGAAGAAGTGAGGCGAAACGATTATGTACCAAGAGTTTGATTTAAAGAAGAGTGCGGAGCTGGTACACCACTACATCACCAACATGGTGGATGAGAAAGAGGATTACCTGCCCTACTGGCTGCTGCTGCCCAACAAAAAGCCCGCCGAGGCCGCCCACTGCCGTGTGGACGACGCGGAGCTGGTAGGCTCGTGGTATGAGGGCCTCTCCAGCGCCATGGCCATGCTCGGCACCAAGGAGGGCGACAATGTAAAGCAGGCCCTGCGCCGCCACCTGATGAAATCCTGGGGTGAGCACGGCCTCCGCTTTTGCGAAAAATACCCGTGGACCCACACGGTTCACGCCTCCTTCCACGAAATGGGCTATATTCTGCCCGCCATGAACATGATTACCGAGGAATATCCCGATGACGAGGAGGCCGAGCGCCGCACCTCCGAACTGGTGCGGGGCATGCGTTCCCTTGTGATTGAGCGCAAGGTGCGCACCTTCTGGTCGGGAGATTTTGAGGAGGACGAACCCCTGTACGAATTCCCCAATGACGTGTATCTGCAGGACGGCGGTTTTGACCTGACCCGCCACACCGGCCGCGGTGAGCAGCCCATCCGCAACGCCACCTCCTTATATGCTCTGGTGCGCCGCTATGAACTCAAGGGCGACGAAGCGGCACTGGATTTAGCCAGAGGTATGGCAAACTATGTGCTTGGCCCCGCCCGCTATTTCAACTACAAAATGGAGTTTTTCGGTCACGTTCACTCCGCCGTGTGGTTTGCCTGCGGCCTTGTAAAGTTGGGCAGACTCACCGAGGATGACCGCTACATTCAAAAAGGAAAAGGCATTTACGACTATGTGCGCTCCCTCTCCTCTGATTTCGGCTGGGTGCCCGAATACGCGCAATGGCACCCCGTTGAGGAGGAGCACTGCGAAACCTGCTGCATCAAGGATATGATTCTGTGCGCACTGGAGCTGATTGACTGCGGCTATGCCGAATACTGGGGCGATGTGGACCGCTTTGCCCGCAACCAGCTGATGGAAAATCAGGTGCGCTACACGGGCTATGTCACCGTGGACAACTCCCTGCCCGACGGGAACGGCATCACCTACCGCGACATTGACAAGCGCATGATAGGCGGCTTTACCGGCGGCAGCGAGCCCAACTCCATCTCCCTTTCACGCTTCCGCTCCATTGCCGGGTGCTGCGTGGGCACCGCCCCCGTTGCCATCAAGGCCGTGTGGGACAACATCATTACCGAAAAAGACGGCATTTTCACCGTGAACATCCCCTGCTGCAGGGAAACGGATATGTTTACACTGGAAAGCCGTATTCCCAATGAGGGCAAACTGATTTTAACCGCCAAAAAGGACTGCACCGCCGGGTTCCGCCTGTATGACTGGATGAACAAGGGCCTCGCCTTTGCCGTTAACGGAAACGCCGCCGATATTACGGCACAAAACGGCATTGCCGCCGCTCCCCTCAGGGCGGGAGACACCCTCACCTTAACCTTTGATTTACAGACCGAGGAGAAAAAGGAACGGGTGCGCGGCACCGATTTCACCGTGCTTTGGCGCGGTGACGATGTGGTGGATATGCTGCCCCGGGGCGAGCATGTGCGCCTGTATCAGCGCGACCTGTCCGTAAAGCCCTATTACCCCGCTCCCGAGGATGTTATCTACACGGGTGCCGCCAACTACGGCCCCACACAGCAAAAACAGTAAGTATTCCGAGCATTTTTAACGAAATACTGGCAAAAATATGGCGCCAAAACCATATCGGGTTCGAATCCCTTTTGCCAAGGAGGCTTTTTTATGAGTGTAAAAGACAAAGCCCTTGCCGTAAAAGGCAAGCTGTTCACCAACTACTCCGTTACGCCCAAAGAGCAATGGGGCTACGCGGGCGGCATTTTCGGCAACTGCATGGGGCAGGACTGCATCGGCACCTACGATGATATTTTCTGCCGCGATTACCTCGGCATTGACAGCGAAAAAATGAATTTCAAGGGCAATCTGCCCAAAGAAATGTTCAACAGCGTTTTCCATCGCAAAGAATACCTTGCCGCCAACGGCAAAGGCGGCCTTCTTCAGAAAATGACGGACAGCCACGTTTTCAACATGGCTTTTAAAGGGAACGTTGCCACCATTTTAAGCTTCTTCATTCCCCCCGTGGCAGGCGCGTGGTACGACTCCCCCACCCGGGGAAAGCGCAGCCACATCCGCACCGCTCTGCTGTATTCTCCCATCCCCTTTGCCATTTCCTCCCTTTTATTGTTCATCGTTCCCTCCGGCAGTGCCATCTTCAATTTCTTTTGGGCGCTGCTGCTGGATATCGTGTTCAAATGCGCCGATACCTTCTATGACATCGCTCTGGCCGCTCTGGGGCTTCGCATCTGCTCCGACCCCCGGGACCGCAAAAGCTTTTTCACCTTCTCCTCATGGGCATCCACATTGGGCTCCATGCTGCCCGGCTGGGTCATCCCCGTTATCGTAGGCACCACGGATGACGCCTCCAAACAAAAATGGCTCTATTTTCTGGTTGCCTTCGTGTTCTGCGTGCTGGGCGTAACCTCCATGTACCTCCCCTTCATCACCATCCGGGATAAAGGGCAGATGGCACAGGCGGATTATGAAGCCCGCAAAATGCAGGCAGAAGATGCCGGTATCAAGGTGCAGTGGAACCGTGAAACCGTCAGCGCCATTCTTCACAACCGCCCCTTCATGGTGCTGCAGGCCTCCCTGTTCTTCGACATGATTCGTCAGATTACCTACAAGATGCTGCCTTATCTTTACAAGGATGTGTTTGACGATTACAAGATGAAGAGCATCATTGATGCTGTCAGCGGCGGCTTATCCTATGTGGGTCTGGCCTCCGTGCCCTTCATCAGCTCCCGCTTCTCCGCCCGCAACATTGTGGCAGGCGGTTATGCCTACACCGGCTTTATGTACCTGATTATGTCCCTGTTCAACATCGGCTTTGATGTAAGGAAAATCCGCTCCCGCCGCTACATCATCGGCATTCTCATCGGCCTTGCCGGCATGCCCAACGCCGCACAGGGCGCCGCCCGCAAAATCATTACCGCCGACTCCACCGACTACATGGATTGGTACGGCTACACGAAGTTCGGCACCTCCATACGCAGCGACGGTATTCTCAGCGCCGCAGGCAGCATTATCTCCAAGGCCATCAGCCTTGTGCAGGTGAACCTTTACAACGGCCTGTTCGGCCGCATCGGCTACCAATCCGAAACCGTGGACAGCAGCATGAAGGATGTAAAGCTTGTGCAGAGCGACTCCACCCTTCGCGGGATTTTTGCCGTTATTACCCTTTGCGGATTGATCGGCAACCTGTTCTCCGCCATCACCTTCCTGCTGGATAATTACACCGGCGAGCGCAAGGAAATCATCTATGCCGAGCTTTGCCGGCTGCGCAGCGAAAAGGCCGACGAAATCGCCATGTGCGATTCGGCAGACTGATTTTCCCGCAAAATACAAAAAGACAGGATTCACTATGGCCGCACCGAGAAATGAAGATATAAAATCCAAAATCCGCACCGCCACCAAGGCCCTGATGGATAAAAAAATGCTTGCCGACATCTCTTTGGCGGAGATTGCCGCCGAGGCGGGCGTATCCAAGGGCACTCTCTATTACTATTACAAAACCAAAAACGATATTCTTTTTGACATTACGGATGAATATCTGGAGCAGCAGTGGCGGGATTTGATAGTGTGGACGGAAAACCCCGAAAAGGATACCTCCCTCCACCGCCTTGTTAAATATGTCATCGAGCGCAGCATTGCCTCCCCGCCCATGCGCATGCACCTGCTGTGTGATGCCATTACGGGCAATGAGGAAATCCGCCGGAAGCTGCTGACCCGCTACGGCGAATTTGAAAAGCTGATTGCCGAAAAAATAGGCGAGCGCACCGATAAGCTGCCCCCCGCCTATTTCTCATGGCTGATTCTGTTTGTGAGTGACGGTTTGTTCCTTCAAAGGCTGCTGGGCAACCCCGATATGGATATTGATGAATTCATTGATATCACTGCCCGCTATGTGCGCCTGCTGTTCGGCGTAAAGCCCGGCTGATTCATCCTTGGCAAAAGAGATTCGAACCCGATATGGTTTTGGCGGCATCTTTTTTGCCAATATTACGTTAAAAATGCTCGGAATACACAAAGTATTCCTGTGCTTTTTGCCTCATCTTGGCAGAAAATCTGTCCGCCAAAACTGCTTCGCACCTTAAAAAGATGAGATTTACGTGCAGTCGGGTGTTTCTTCGCCGCAGGAATACTGCCGTATTTCAAGGCGAAAAACGCCCGAATGTGCGTGAAGATCGCTTTTTAAGGCATATTGTGTTCAAATCACTTTTGCCTTCGCAGCAGTTCCGCCGTTTTTTCCACGCAAAGGGCAATGCCGGTGTCGGAGAGGTGAATG
>JAZRWZ010000212.1:0-13583 GCA_045599985.1 Acutalibacteraceae bacterium
CAAGAAGATAGTCACCCATAAGCATGCCACTGTCGTCATCCTTGTAGGAGTTCAGCGTTTCGTAAGCCGCAAGGGCAGAGGTCTTTCCGGCTTCATAGTTTACCTGAAATTCGACAATAACAGGCTCAAAATTATCTATCGTTTCTTTGATTTGTACCCTGTTCTGCTCCATGATGATTTTGTAATCGGAGTAGCTGAACTTGCCGGTCATGTTCATTCCGGCAATATCGGTAATGGCCTCGTCGGCATTTTCTGTTTCCTTATACCCAAGGTAAACGCCGGTTTTAAGGGAGGAATTCATATTACTGCCGGCAAGAAGCTGATAGCCCGCCTTTTCGAGCTGTGCTTTTGCGTCGCTTTCATCCTTTGCCGCCACGGCGACAATGTCGCTGATGTAAGTTTTTTGTGCCGATGCTGCGAAGGCGTTGACGCAGGCCGTCATGCCGATGATAACGGCAAGAAAGACCGCAAGTATTTTTTTCATTGAAACACCTCCGCTAATCTTTATGCCGCTGCGTTTTCTTTTTTCTTCTTTCCCGTAAGCTTTGCCAGCAGAGCGCCGATTACCGCGCCCACGGCAACGCCGCCCGCACCGATGAGTGCCGCCGTGCCGCCTGTGATTGCACTGCCCACAAGGGTTGAGGAATCACGGCTGAAGAGAATGTATGTGCCCTTTACCTTGTCAGCCACTCCGGTGTAAGCCTCGTCGGTAAGGTTGAGCGCCGCTGTTTCGTTGAAAAGGTGAACGAATGCCGTTCCCTCTTTGAAATTCGTGGAGCCGGTCTGTGTTCTGAGATTTTCGGTAAGTATGGGGCTTCCTGCCGCCTTATCCTTTGTGGTGTAAAGGGTGAGCCAGCCGATTTTTGCATCTGCCTCGTGATTATTGGTATCCTGCGCCTTACCCTCGAGATTCTTTACAGCTGCATAATACACATATTCTTCGCCGTATTCGGTTGTAGCGGAAGATACAAGGTGATGAGGTATGGCTTCTTCGGTTGCTTCCGGTGTGGTTGCATATTCGTAAATGGCATAAATGTCAAATACAAGGGCAACAATCAGAAGAACAAAGGAAGCGCACTTGATATAATATGCGGTATTGCCGACGGTTTCATCGTAGTAATAATGGTACCTCTCAAGTCGTTCTTCGGCATCCATGTATGCATGGTGAATTGTGGCCTCGGCGCTTAATACATCATTTTTTAACTTTATGATCTGTTCCTTGCTGACGGCGTTTTCCCATGTCAGGGTGATTGCCTTCTCCTTGCCCTTTTGGCCGAACTCGGTTATGGAAGTAAAAGTATCTATCTGATGGTCACGGAATTGCCTTATCAGTTCATCATCTTCCTGCAGATTATTAAAACGGATATTCGCTCTGATAAGAGGAGCGGCTTCCTTGGCTCTCTGATAACGTTCAATCAAAGCTGCCGTGATGCAGGTTGCAACCAATGCGCCGGTAATAACACTGCTGACAATCACCGTATTGAGCCATACGGATTTGTCGTCAGCCGCGCCGGTAAGCTTTGCAATCCAGCTTTCGCCCGTATGGGTTTCATGCTCTGTTGCGGCACTTGTGAATGCAACGCCGTCTTCAAAGATGCTTCTGTCCACGCCGTTATAGATTGATGTTACGCCCATGCTCTCTGCCAGCCCGCCAACGGTTTCAACGGCTTCCTCCGCAATCTCGGCCTCGCTGTCAATGTTTGAAAATGCGCTTTGAAGAGTGAATCGGAGACCGCTCAGCTCAATCTGTGCACGCTGGCCCTCGCTCATGGCGTCAACAAAAGGATAAAGCTCCTCTGCCTTGACATCTTCCAAGGGCCGTTTAAAGAAATCAAGCAGAGTGTCATCGCCGTATTTGGTTTCGGAAAGGAAATTGTAAAGGACATAATCTGCCGTGTCTTCTGCATTTGAAGTAACCTCGTCTGCAACATTCATGGCGAGAGCAGTCGAAGCTTCCTCATACTCAAGGCCGCCGTATTCCTTTTCGGCATCTATCGTTTCGGCTTCAAATGCGCCCTCGGCAACATCAATATTGCCGTCTTCATCAACAGTTACGAGTGTTTCCTCGGTTTCACGGATATAGTCATACACGCTGTTCCAGTCATTAAGGATTTTTTCAGCCGTGTCGCCGTATTCCGCCGCCATGGCTCTGTTTGCCTCGCCGACGGTGGGGTACATCCCCATATACCTTTTCAGTATGCCGTTGGGGCCGGTCTTTACCAATCTGTCAATGAGGGTATCGTCCCCGTCATCACCGGCAAAGGCCGTCTGCTGCATGATAGTAAGGATAATCTGAGAATTTGCCTGCATGAAGGTGTTGGTCATCTTCTTATTTGACGCTTCGCTGAAATCGTATTCAAGAAGATAATCACCCATGAGCATGGTGCTGTCGTCATCCTGATAGGTGTTCAGAGCCTCATAAGCCGCAAGGGCGGTGGGCTTTCCGGCCTCGTAGTTTGCCTGATACTCCGCGATAACGGGCTCAAAGTTGTCGATGGTTTCTTTGATTTGTTCCTTGTTCTGCTCCATGATGGTTTGATAATCGGAGTAACTGAACTTGCCGGTCATGTTCATGCCGGCAATGTCGGTAATGGCCTCGTCGGCGTTCTCCGTCTCCTTATAGCCGATATAAATCCCGGTTTTCAGGGAGGAGTTGATGTTGCTGCCGGCGAGAAGCTTATAGCCCGCCTTTTCCAGCTGTGTTTTCGCATCGCTTTCGTCCTTTGCCGCCACGGCAACAAGGTCGCTGATGTAGGTTTTCTTTGCCGATGCCGCAAAGGCATTGACCGAAGCGGTAAGACCTATCAGCAGGGCAAGAACTGCGGAAAGTAATTTTTTCATCGTAATACCTCACATCTTATTTATTGTTTATCGCTGCATTCATTATAAGACTCAATACCCGAAATGGTAAAGCATGGAATAATCGCCGCATGCTATGCCGTTCTGTGCCGTTTTTATGCTTTCATCCGTAAGCAGGCCGTTATACTGGTCGCGGATGCCGGCGTTTTCCGCAATCACGCCATCGGGGCAGATTGCCGCCGATTTCGGCACGAAGCAGGGGATATCGGCATTGCTGTCATAATACGCCGAGGAAACATAGTCCGTATCGGTGTTGATTTTAAAGCCGTTGAGATAAATCCCGTTAACGGTAAAGGCCAGCCTTTCGCCTCCGTCCATATTCAGAAAAACATGAACATTGGTGACGATTCCCGGCACCCATACGGACATCTGCGTGTAGCAGGCGTTGTCGTTTCCCCGAATGAAGCACTTTTTGAGCACCTCGCTGTTCAGGTTTTTATCCTTTTTCCACGACATATCGAATCTGTAAGTCGAGGCTTTGCCGCTGCCGTTGTTGTTCCTGTATTCAAAATCAAACCACAGCAGATACACGGCATCCTTATCCATATCAGCCGAATTGCAGGGATTGTCAAGGGAGATATCAAGAGTATAAAGGTACATGCCCTTTTCCTCCGCGTGGCTTATCCCCTGATGGATTGAGCCGTCATAGGATGCCTGCGAAACGACGGTGCCCAACATCACGGAAAGAACAAGAACCGAAGAAACAGCAAAAGTGAGGATCATTTTTATTCTTTTGTTTTTCATGGTTACCCCTCCTTCTTAACCGTTTTCAGCTCGCCGTAGGCCATGGTGCTTTCGGTACTGCCCTTCGGGAGCTTGAGCCCCGGTTTCATGCTGTTGTCAATGCGGTTGCCATAAAGATAAATTCTGTTATCAACGCTGTGACCGTCCCCCGACGCATAAACGCCGTCATTGAAATTGCAGTAGTTTACGGTATCGGTCAGAACCGGCTCCCAGATATATGCGCCCTGATTGTCCGGCACATAATCCCTTTCAGCTGCCGCGAGCTTCATAATCGGCTCGTTTTTCGTATCGTAGGTATAATAAAGATAGATGCTGTAACCGTTTGTCCCTTCGTTGAAGGAGACCGCGCCCGAGTCATCGTAATTCATAATGAATCTGTCACGGGCCCGCTGATATATAGCGCCGTTTACCTCGATTTCGGGCTCTGCCTTTTTGCCTACCGTGCAGATGATGTCACGCACCGCGTAATACTTCGACTCGGCTCTGTCATAGCCCAAAAAGATATAATTTCCGTTTGCGTCTTTGTTCATGTCAATGGGAAGGTACATGTTGCAGCCCATATCCAACAGCTCAAGCATGGCCGCCTTTTCCGTGGCGCCGGAGGCAATGAAGATATCGCAGATATATGTTCTTTGTGTTTCATATTCGCAGTGGATATAGTTTGACTCGTTGGCGTAGCCTTTTAGCTTGGCTCGCGATTTGGTGAGTTCCTTTCCCTTTGAATACTCCGTCACATCGGTTTCGTAAGCGGTAAGCACTGTTGCGCAGTTTTCAACAATGGGAATATCGCTGAAGCTGATGGATGTAATCGGTTCGCCGGGAGCACTGCCGCTTTTGGAAACATAAAGGAAGTACGCTCCCATATGCTCGTCATAGATCGGCTCCTTTCCGACTCTTGTAAATTCGGTTCCGCCGACCTTGATTTTCAGCTCCGCCTCGCTTCTGCTTTTGAACTTGAACTTGATGACGGAATGAATGGCCTCCGCACTGTTATCCGTTCTCGTTACGCCGATATACGCCGCCTGTGCCGGTTCATTCTCCGAAGAAGCCTGCTTCGAATTGTCGTATTTTACAGCGAGATTTCTGTTGATGATTTCATCGCCGCAGGACTGCAAAGCATTGGTGATACACAGGTCATCCTTTATGGCACCGTATTTTTCCATGATGGCTTCTTTGTCATCGCTGCTCATGCTCTGGAAACTCTTGTCATCGCCGATGTATGAGTTAAAATTCCACGATGCCAACGAAATTGAGGAAATATACCTGCCCTGCGAGGGCTTATCCTGCCGGAAGAACAGATACATCGGATTCTTTGAGCTGATTCCTATGTTGTGAGCCTCTGCCCGGTTGGGGGTTTTCATGTCCTGCACGCTGTAAAGGCCCGCCGCACTGCAGGGTTCTTCCTCGGCGATACTGCTTGTAACCACAATATCGTCTTCGCTGAGCGGTGTTTTACCCGGAACATAGCCGCAGACATAAAGGTTTTTCAGCCTCGGTGCGGAGGTTTCCCAAGTGTAGTCTTCGGAATCGTCCTTTTCCTGCCGGGGGTATTCTTCAATCTCCGGCAGAATCGTCTGCCGGGACTGCTCATTGATTCCGTTCCACGCGTTGGAATCCAGAATTCCTCTTGAAAAGAACTTGAGCTCCTCATCACCGTGTTCGATTTCGTTGCCGAACTGGTAGAAAACATTGCACGCCGCATAGCTTTCCTTTGAACTTGCGTTGGCGTTTACCAGCATCATTTCGTTAAGCGATTCCATGGCGGGCGAAATCGCCGTGTAGGATTTGATACCGTATATCGCTCTGTAAGGATTATAAGTCATCGAATAGCCGAGATAGGTCACGATATCGTCAACCGTTTTTTCTCTTGTGACGGTGCCCTTACCCACATGGTGCTTAATGTTGAACACAAGCTTGTAATCCTCGGTGAAATTATCACTGCGAACAGAAAAACCGTTGGATTCGGCGTATTGCATGATTTCGTCTCCGCTGTGAGCGGAGGTGTTCTTGCCCGTAAAGAAGGCCATGCCGCCAATGTATTTCTGCCCTTCGGTATAGGTTACGCTCGGATGGAAATAGATATATACATTTGTGCTGTCGTTCCAATGGCTGTATTTGAGGGACATGGGGTCATCATCACTGTCTCCGGTGGCATTCAGGTTATAAGCCTCTCCGCCGCAGAAAAGATTGACCGGCTCAAAGCCCGCATTGGCTTTCTTTCTGCTGTTTGTCACCTGAAGGTCGGGATATATCGGTGTTCCGGCATCGGGTGATTTTGAAAAGTATATGGAGGGAATGTTGGCGGGAATATCATCTCCGCCCGCTCTTGTGTAGGCGTTATTACCGAAGTAGAACGCACTGCCGGTGCTGATGCCCTGGGGCACGATTCTGATGTCGGTGACCGCCTCCTTGGCGATTGTGGTCGTTTTGTAGCCGAGGTAGGTATACATACCGTCTTTTTTGCCGTAGAAGCCGGAAAGATTAATATCAATAAGCGTATAACCCGCCTTTTTCAGCGCATCCTTTGCCGCTGCTTCGGTATTCTGCACCGAAACGGAAAGGGACTCCAAATACTCTGTTTTTCCGGAAGCGGTTTCGGGGCCTTCGCTTTCCTCGCCCTCGTTGATGGGAGCGGCGGGACTCTTGTAGTAAGAAAGGAAAAGGGATTTGGCATCCTTGTTTTTGGCATAGGAGTTCAGGTTTGCCGCTGCGCCGTGGCTGAAATATCTGACACTCTCAAATCCGTCGGGTGTGGAAGTGTCACCCGAAATCACCTTGAACTCGTCGCCGTCGGGGTTGATTTCTATGGGTTCACCGGCGTTTTCATCCCTGGTAAAGTAAAGCGCGGCAAATCTTCTGCCGTTTTCCGCGTTCAGGTCGGCGCCCTTTCCGGTGCCGTTTTGCTTAACGACTTTGTAATGAAGATAAGCCTGATTTCGGTAATCGTACACATCATTGGGAATATCGTCGAGGCTGTAATCCATGGTATCGGCCTCGTCCTTTACCAGATCATAGAAGAACTTGCCGATTTGGTAAAGCGTGACGCATATGATTGCCGCAAAGGCCACATAGCCCAGAATAATTGCCGTGCAGCCGAGGAGGCCGAGAATGGAAGTGAATATGGAGCCGCTGGTGAAAGCAATGGCATTGGAGCAGACCGTCCATGCCGCAACGCTTCCGCCTGAAAGCCACGCCGAAAAACCGACCTGATGAATGGCGGCGATTTCCGCGCCCGCTGTTGTAAGAATGCCCGCAATATCAATCGCGGAGCCTATGACATAGGTCAGGGCTATGATTTCATCGGCCTTTTTCTCAAAACGGTTTTCTTTGGTAAGGTTGTTGAATTCCATACCGCTGTTGGTCGAGATGATATTTGCGCTGGTCTTTGCGATTTTTGTATTGTACTGAGTCTGGTCTGTATTGGTCCAGATGGAAAGATGCTCCGTTTTTCCGTCGTATGCATCCTTGATTTTGTCATAAATTTCCGCTATGGCCTCGTTTGTTTTGTCAAGAACCACGCTGTTGTCACTGAGAGCGAGTGCCATCTGCGTAATGCCGGAAACACGGAAAACACCTATCTGACCCAGCGTAAGAGCATCCACAAGGGGATATATTTTTCTTAAATCCGCATCGGTTTTATAGGATGAGTTACCGAGATTTAATATGTACTGCGCGACAGTGGTGCTTTCGTCATATCGGAATTTGCTCAGCAGCTCGTAGGCGGCAAGGTAAATAACATACCCTTCTTTTTCATCGAATTTTTCGCCGTTTTCCAGCTTTTCCATGGTTTCGTCGGAAATGTCGCCCTCTTTTGTTTTTTCAATGTCTTCCTCGAGTGCTTTCATGCCGTTGTTATCGGTATACTGCTTTGCCTTGGCGTAGTTTTCGGCAAAGAATTGAAGCTGGTCGCAAAGCTCATAGGCGAAGTCCTTGTACTTGCTGTCAAGAAGCGCATTTTCGTTTCCAAGAGCCAGCTGTGCCTTGACCTCGCTTTTTTCAACCCTTTCTGCCCAGTTATCCTCACCGAAATCCGCAACGCCGGAGGAGAGAGAATTGAAGATGGCATAGATTACGCCCGCATTTGCCTGGCAGATGATTTTTTTCAGAAAATCCTCGGTGAATGTATTGCCCGCAAGATAATCGCCCAGGCCCATATTGTTCATCTCGGGAATTACATAAATATTGAGAATCTGCTGTGCCTTGATTGCCTTCGGGCTGCCCGCCTGCAGATTTTCGCTGTACTCCGAAACGGTTTTTTTCAATTCGGAGGTAACGAAGCCCGCCTTTTCCATGGCGGCCTCTTTGATGTCGGCGTAGTCCGATACCTCGTAGCCGTTATTCATTTCGAGAACGGACATATCGGTGATGGCCTCGTCCGGGTCATCGGTGATTTTGTAACCCAACACCACCGCTCCGCCGGAGTTGAACTCATTCAAATCGGCATCCGATGCCAGATATCCGGCGCTTTTGCATTTTTCCTTTGCTTCTGCCTTGGTGGGGGCCGTAAAAATCTCCACTGATTCAAGGTACCTGCTGCCTTCCACCGCAAAGGTAATGACATCGTGAAGCTGGTTTACCGTAAACGCCGCAAGAAGGATGCAGGCCGTTATGACAGACAGTAATTTGTATTTATTTTTCATTTTTGCCCGCTCCCTTCCTTTTGGATTTCACAATAACCGCCGTGACTGCCGCGATTGCAATTACGGCTGCCGCTGTGATGATGAACTTCACATTTCCGCCGCCTATGGCGGAGGTAATCAGCGTCTGGCCCCGTGTTTTTGAGCCGTCGGCAGAAAACAAAAGTGTCTTTGACGGGTCATCGCTGTGAAAATATCTTTGCTGATAATCGGAAATAACCTCCGAAACCGTTTGATTTCCCGAGGTCAGAACCCAGACCTCGGAGCCGTCGTATAATCCGCCGTCATAAATATGGGCGGTTGCGATTCCTATGGAATCAAGAAAAATATCATCCCGGGTCTTGTCTTCTCTGTAATTATCTTTTACGACAAGGCGACCCTGAATGTTGATATCGTACAGCTCGTCAACATACATGGCGCCGCCTCTGTCGCCGGTTGTATTGCCGGTGATTTCCGCATCCTGAACGCTGACCGCATCCCCGTTTACAAACAGTGCGCCGCCCGCTTTGCCTGCGGAGTTGTTTCTGAATTTGCCGGACAGCCTTGTTCCGTTGCTTGAATTGCAGTAAACCGCGCCCGCATAGCCGTCGGAACGGTTATGGATGAAAGTGCAGTTGTCAAACGAAACGGCTGCACCTTTTTCCACATACACCGCACCGCCGTGGTCAAGGCATTTATTGCCGTTGAAAAGGCAGTTAATCGCAGTGAATCTGCCTTCGTTGATATATACCGCACCGCCGTTGTCCTCGGAATAATTCCCTTCAAAAATAGAGTCTGCAATAGTGACCTTACAGCCTGTGCCGTCGGCATATACCGCACCGCCGTGGGAATTATCCGTGCTGTCAAGAGTCATATTGCTGTAAAAGCCCGCGGAGCGGATATTGATTTTTACATTGTCACCGTCAACGCGGATTGCGCCGCCGTGGTCATTGGTAACACAGCCCACAACGGAGCCGCCGGTCATGGTGAGAATGGAGTTATCGGCAAGCTGAATACCGCCGCCGATATCATCGCCCGCTCCGCCGGTGATGACACCGCCCCGGATGGCGGTTGAGTAATTCTGTATGTCGGGGGAGGAGTCTTCCACGGTGAGGGACGCACCCCTGCCCACAAGGAACACACAGCCGTCACCGCTCATAACACTGTGGCGGTTTCTGTTTACCGTGTGGCCGTTTAAGTCAACGGTCAGGCTCCTGCCGTCGGAAATCTTTATTGTGTTTTTCAGTGTAATATCCGCGTAAAACTTCAGCACCGGCGAATTGCCTCCGCTTGCCTGCTTAAGAGCGTCATTCAGGGCGGTATCGGCGTTATCGTATTCCTTTATGGTTTCGCCCAGAATAACGATTGCGCTGACGCCGCTGTCCGCATCCGGCACATAGTCGGTGTATTCCGAAACGGAAAGGGATTTGTAGGTAAAGCCGCCCAGTCTGTTCCCCTTATCTCCGCCCAGAACCATTTGCTGAAGGCCGGAAATGACGCACTCGTAATTTTCGGCAAGAGTAACCGTTGTTTTTCCGGAATTGTAAGTAAGTGTAACAGTCAGCTTCCCGCCCACATATTTGACGGTGAGCCTGCATTCGTCACCGGGATTGATTGCCGGATTTCTCGAGGACAGGATATCCTCCGGCTTTTCTCCGTCGGCATGATTGATTTTATTGCCTGCAAAGTATACATCACCGTTTTCCGAAATTCCGAAGCCGGGTGTGCCGTCTGTGATATACTGAATCATGGTATTCTTTTTGGTTGAAGTGAGGAAAAACGGCTTTCCCGACTCGCTTTCTCCGTCAACCGCCGAAGAATATATGATTTCAAGCCTGAAATCGGACATATTCTTTAAGGGGTTGGTATCCTTGAGAAGCACATAGCCCTCTCCGATTGAAAGACCGTCCGCAGTCTGCCTGCTTTCGCGGCTGTCGTAAAGCTTCCAGGATAATGCGCCGGAGCTTATGACCGTTCCGCTTGGGCTTGAAAAGGTGCTTCCATTTTCCGCCCCGAAGCCGTATACAACGGGCTTGCCGAAGGTCTTCACGGCGCCTGCCGAAAGGGAAAACACACTGCACAACAGGACAAATACTGTTGCCGGAATGAGAAAGCCGCTTTTTATTTTTTTCAAAAACAAACGCATCGTTCTTTCTCCTTTAATCCTTTTTACTGTTCTTTCTGCCCTTTACAAAAACGAGAATGGCCGCGGCAATGGTCATGATGACCGCCATGGCCGCAATGGCAATCAGACTGCCGCCGCCGATAGCCGAGCCGTAGGCGTTGAGCGCATCGCCCTCTGTCGGGGTGGATTCGGTCTGTTCCTCCTTGGAAACGCCCGTAATCTCCGTATCGCGCTGCATTTCGGAGGTTTTCTCCGAATCTTCTTCGGGAAGAGTAACCGCTTTTGCCCCGGTGTTATCGGCATTCAAACCGTTTGCCGATAGAATCAGGAACAAATCCGTGCCGGAGCCGCTCTTGGCGTTTTTCACATTAAGCTGTAAATATTCCTCATCGGATTCGACAAGGGTGCGGTACAAATCCTCATCGTAAATGCTTGACATGGCGCTTGAGGACGCTCTGCTGAAATATGCCCTTGCCCAGTCGCCCCGGGTAAAGCTGCTGTTAGTAAGCGAGCCCTTGATTATTTCGGCAACAGGGTTCCCTGCCGCCGGGTCTTTTGTGTAATACAGGTTCAGCGTTTCGCCGTTAAGATTGCAGCTTCCGGCGCTTGTGTATTTGATACCGTCAATTTCGGCGGAATCCGAAAACACCGCGGCTTTCACCGCATCGGCGGCATCGGCGGTTCTGTTAAAGCAGAGGTATGCGCTTGTTCCGTTCGCCTGAGAAACAGGCGCGGCATTGAAATAATTGCAGCCGGAGGCGGCGATTTTTTCAAATGCGTTTTCTCCCGGCCCTGCATGGACGATTTTCACCTCGGAAACATAGGGGAGGCAGGCGTTTTCGTGCACGGCGAAGCAATAGAGGTCGCGTTCATCGATTCCCTCATCGAAGTCCGCGGCTTTGCCCTCGGCGGTTCTCACGGGAACCGAGCCGTCACCGAAGGTATCAAGAACATCCGCTGTGCCGTCCTTGGCATCCTTCACGAAGAACAGCGAAAGGATTCCGCTTCCCGCTTTGGCATCCCGGGTGCAGTAAAGGTAAACGGGAGTTCCGTTTGTTCCCTGATTGAGATTCACGGGCGAAACGGAGGTGTAGGTGACGGAATTCACCTGAACCGAACCGACGAGGGAAGAAGAAACCATCAAATCCGTAACCGGCGTATTACCGAGCTTGTAGCCCATGTATATCCTCTCTCCGCCCGAAGGATTCAGGTTTTGATATATGACGGTATATCCGCTTTTCTCCAGCTTTTCCGCCGCATTCGCCCCGGTTTCAATGCTTATTTGCGAAATGCAGAGCCTGTCGGCGGCGAATGCCGCTGTTCCGGGCAAAAGAAGCAATATCAGCAGAGCCGGAATGATGATAAGACAGAGAATCTTTTTCAAAATAACACCCCTATATTAATTGTTACACCGCTATCTTACTATATATAAGGATACATAAAAGGTACACTCTGCTGTGGCTTGCGGTTATTTTCAATACTTTGTTGAAAAAGCGGATGTTTTCCTATATAATACCGAAAAGGGGATGATTCATGAATGGGATTTCCGTTTTTTACAAATCTGTATATGCTTATTTGCAGCGGATTCGGTCTTGTTTTCGGCATAACAAGATTTTTAAGCAAAAAAAGACCGCCGATGTATTTCACTTTTATATTTTTCGCCATTCTCAGCGCCTTTCTTTCAAGAATTTTCTACTTTGTTTCAATAACATTTTACGGCGAAGTGCCCGATGTATTTAATCTGGGCTTCATCGGCTACGCTGCCATGTTCCTGTATATGTTCTTCGCAAACTACGGCCAGATTGATTCTCTTGTTGACGACAGGCACACGCTGAAAGCACGGTACAGAATCATTCCCGTAATCATTCCTGTAATCGAGCTGATTGCTTCCGTATATGCTCTTTTCTTCGGCACTGTGAACATTTCAATCAGAATCACCTATATCGTCATCTCCGTGCTGACCGGCTTTGCCGGGTATCTCAACATAAAGCACCTGATAGTCCCCGATGTGGATTTCGGAATAGTCAAATCCATCAGAGGCTATAACCTTATTGCCTTCCTGATAGGCGTATTTTCCCTTGCCGAAATCGGCTTCAGCGTTTTCGGATATACAAATATCATTTTCTTCATTCAGATCATCCTCGGCGTGCTTTACGCCCTTGTAATCCCTGTTCTGAACAGCGAGGTGAAGAAATGGACACGATGAGTTATATTCTGTTTATCTGCGTTGCCGCGCCTATTCTTCTGATGCTTCTCCCGATTGAAAAAAAGTCGAGAAAAGTAGTGCTGTTCATGCTGATAGGAATGTTCTGCTGCCTTTTCATAAGCGAGGTCAACGGCCTTTTGCTCAAGCTCTCGGATATGCAGCTCATATACTTCACCACCAACATCACCCCCATCACCGAGGAAATCATCAAAGCGCTGCCCGTTCTGTTTTTTGCGGTCGTGTTTTCGGATGACCGCACGGATATCATCACCGCTTCTTTTTCAATCGGTGTCGGCTTTGCGATTCTCGAAAACCTGATTATCCTGACACAGAACTTCAGGGATGTTACCCTCGGCTTTGCGATTGCCAGAGGCTTCTGCTCGGGGCTCATGCACAGCATCTGCACAATAGCCATAGGTTATTTCATTGCTTTTGTAAAAAAGAAAACCAAAATTTTTATCACCGGTTCTCTTTCCGCTTTGAACATCGCCATCATCTACCATTCGGTATTCAATCTTCTTGTTCAGGCTTCTTCTCCCGCCGCGCAGCACATAGGGCTGCTGATACCGTTCCTGACTTATCTGATACTGAACACGGCAATCATCCTCAAATACAGAAACAAAAAAGAAGGGTAACAAAGCACGAAAAGGGGCTGCAAACAGCTTCCGGCTTTTCCGGGAACTGTTTTTAAGAGGAGGACAAATCTTCATGTCAAAATCAAAAAGAATAATAATTCCTGCGGCTCTTGCTGCTGTGTTGCTTGCCGTTATACTTTGCCTGATAATCGGCAAAAGCGGGCAGACTGCCTCACCGGATGATGTGAGCACCCAATCCGCTATACAATTCGATTATGCGGAAACGGTTAAGCAATATTACAGCGAAAAGAAAGAAAATTGGGAGAATCTGGGGTATCCTTCCGACGGCTTTGAGGAGTATTATTACTGCATCAAGGATATCAACGCCGACGGGACGGATGAGCTTATCATATGCGATTCTCCCGACAGCGGGGATAATACCGTCTCTGCGCTGTATA
>JAZRWZ010000213.1:0-4390 GCA_045599985.1 Acutalibacteraceae bacterium
ACCAGCTTCAGGGATATTCCTATGATGAGGCGAAGAAAAAAGTATTTAAGGATTTGGCGGCACAGACTGCGGATGCCGGAATCGGCGGATTTATTCAGGGTGCCATCATGGGCGGCGGCGCTGCCGTGACAAACAGGGCTGTCAATACGGCGGAGAATGCTGTTGTCAATTCAAAAATCGGTGATGACTTTATTCGCGGTACGCTTATTCAGAGCAAAGACACCGATGGCGAAATGAAAGAGCTCAATAATGTAAGGGCAAACTATGTTGTTGAAAATAACGACAACAAAAAGATTGCAAAGACTCAGGCAAAAATCGATAAAAACGAGAAAAAAGGAAAATCAACAACGCTCTTAACAGGCAGGCTTGCCAGACAGACAGCCGAGGCCATCGACAGAAAAACAGAAAATACCTTCTTCAAGGGAACACAGTCAATAGACGAACTGAACGAACGGTACAGAGAATTTCAGCAGGATTACCGTGACGAGAAAATCAGCGAGGAGGACTTCAACGCTATCTCCACACAATGGGAGGGGCTTGTCTCTTACTTCCAGAACCTTGATGCTGTTGAATCAAGAGTCGGAACGGTAAAGACCGATATGAAATCAAGAGAGGCCGCCAAAACAGGATTTAACGGATTTGAGCAAAGCGGTGAAACGGTGCTGCTGAAAAGCGAAAACGGCGAAACCGTATCGCTGAAAGATGCAAAATTCTCAAATCCTGCACAAAAAGCACTCTACGAGGCCGCTGTACGCACCGGGAATGCAGAGACCGCCCAGCATATGGTTGACCATTACGACCCCTCCATGGAGGTTTCTGACTATGTTAAAGCATATCAGGCTGCAATGGTTGCCGGAAGAACGGTAAGCGCAAAGACTTACTCCAATTTTCTTATTCAGCGCAATGCACTCGGAGGAAGCAGTGAAAAAACAGCCATGCTTAACGCAGAAACCATTCAGCAGGCAATCGATGACGGATTCAGACAGCAAAAATTCAACCCCGGTGTGCTGAATCTCACAACACGCCGTCCGACCTTTGAGAAAAAACTTGAACTGATTGCATTTAATGAATTCGCAAAGCAAAACGGTATCTCAATCATATATACTGACACAGTTTCAGTAGACGGTAAAATGATAAACGGTGTTCAGATTGGCGGGACAAACGCTATTGTTGTTGCCGCCGATGCAGAAGGAAACATGAGCCGTGTTGTTGGTCATGAAGTGTTTCACTTTATTAAGGGGAACAACACAGAAGGTGCGGCAAAGATTCAGGATGTTGTATTTACCGCGCTGGAAAATCAAAATGTAAAAATAAAAGACAGACTCGCATTCTATGAAACGCAAGGATACAAAGACCCCGAAAAGCAGATAGACGAGCTTGTTGCAGACTCGATGTTCGATGTATTCAATCGAGAGACAATCAACGAACTTATTCGCAGTGGCGGCAGAGAACTCACCGAAACCCTTGCAGATAAAATCGCAAAGGCAATTACCCAACTGGAGCGTTCCTTAAGAGATTTGGAAATACAAAACAAAAATGCACTTGAGATTTCCAAGCTGCGCAACGATGTGGAGGCGCTGAAGAAAATCCGCGATTTGTTCTTTGAGGCGCTTGATGATATCAACAGCCAGAAGGCGGAAGCGGAAGGGCTGATGGAACAGGCCGGAATCACCGTGGATGAATCCACAGGCGATATGCAGTACAGCGTGAGATATGTGCTGGACGAGAAGCAGCGCGACAAGGTGGCTGCCGAAATTGCAAGCAGAAGCGGCGATGACATCAATGTTTTAAAAAATTGGATTGACAATGAGCAGAGCCTGGCCAACATCATCCTCAACCCGCAATACTTTCTCAACGGCTCCGACCTGAGCCTGCTGGATTACTATGCTGACAAGGATGAAAAGGCCATCAAGAAGAACAGCGATTACACGCAGGGAACCGTGGACTTTGGTAACAACTGCCCGAAGCGCCGCAACTTCACCGAAGTGCTTAACCGAATTTTTCAGCAGGTGCCGAATTTCGTGTATACACCCGATGACCTTGCCGATATCAGGCGCATCATGATTAAGAACAATGTGCCTGTTGCCTGCGGCATCTGCTATGTTGAGGACAGAAGACAGCGCGGCGGATACATAGCGCAAGAATTCATTGACAGCCTCGAGAACTTCCGCAACGGCGTGATGACAAGACCAGATTCCGCCGGGCACACCAACGCAGGAAAAAATTTCGGCAAGGGTCAAATCAAGGCGTTCAATATCTCCAAATCGAGCACATATACGCCGACCATCGGTGAGCTGCTGTCGGAGCAGGGCCTTCGTAATCTGAAGGCAGAAAACCCGGATATCTACAACACATGGGTGAAATTCAACAACGCCAGAGGCATGGCGAGTGAGAGATTGATTCTGCCGGAGGCCGAATACAAGCGCGAAATCCTGAAGTATTCCCAAAAGCAGGTGCAAAAAAAGAACGCACAGGGCGGCCTGCGCATTTTCTCATTCAGCGACTTTGAGATGTTCCACCTGATTGATGTGTATCAGGTGATTACCGACTGTGCGGCAAAGGGCCTGAAGATTCAGGGATACACGAAGGTGCCCGCATTCGCCCGCATGGTGATGAATACAGGCATGAAGCTGAATCTGAGCCTCATCCCTGCCGGTGAGCTCGGTTACCACATGGAAGGCAACAAGGTTGTGCTTGACTATGACCGCACCGAAGGCATTGATATTGATGACCCTGACTACAAGGCAATCTCACGGGATAACCCCAATGTGGGCAATATTGTCATCGGCATCAACGACACTCAAATCCGCGCCGCCATGAGTGACGGATTCATTGATTACATTATTCCCTTCCACACCGGGCAGAGCGAAAGCGTGCTGAAGCGCAAGGGTATTGACAAATGGGAGAACTACAAGGAATACCAGACGGAGAAGAACGCAGACGGTACCTCCGCCGGCGTAATCAACATTTACACCGATGTGCTTGGGGCCGCGGAGAAAGAGGGAAAGCCAATCCGCAACAAGGTGGAATTCGTTGAGAAATTCCTCTCCGTGTGCAAGGAGAAGGGATTAACTCCACGCTTTTCGCAATTCCTCAACAAAGATGCAAACGGCAATTACATCTACACAGATGGCTACGAAAAACTGCTGCTCGACTTCAAGATGTTTGACAGCGAAGGCAACATCCTGCCGCAGGGCCTTGTGACTCCGAATTTTGACCTCGGCTTCATGGAGGGGCTGCTGGAGGGATACGGCAATCTGCGGCTGAAACAGGCGCAGGATATCGAAAGCAAAATGCCTGCTGTGATTAAGGATGTCATGAATGAGGTTGTGGGTGACAGGGCGGAAAAGGGAAATAATTATTCCACAAGACTCGATTCCGGCGGAAACGGTAATGGATATTCAGGTTACAGCATGAGCAACAACGCTGTGGCTGCATATGATGCCGGGGAAATGCCTCTTTCCAAATGGAGCAAAAAGGAAATTATAAACGCCGTAAGGAATATTTCCATAGAAAAGGCGGATATGCTGTCTAATGTGGGTAAGGCTGCGCTTGTTTCTCATCTTCTCCAGTACAAATCATGGCACCACACATCATCCATGTATAACAAAACGGATTTTTATGGCATCAACGAGGGTGCTGTAGAAAACATGACAATGGATGACATAAGGGAGTGGGAAAAAGAAAAGACTTCCAAGCCTCCAGTTAAGAGCTATAAAGGAAGCATCAAATACCTTACATGGAGCGGAAGCAAGGCGCATCCAAAGGCAACAGAGCATGAGTTGAATGATGTTACCATTGAGGAGCGCGGCAGTTTTTATGTTGCTCTTGACGATAACGGGAACGAAATCGTAAGGAAGAAAATCGGCTCAAACGGCACTTTCGTAACAGAAAATTCGGCTGAATCAAAAAACGGAAACAATTCTTCCGGCGAAAGCTCATTGCCGTATTTTCTGATGTCTTCACAAAAGCAGCGAGAGATTGCAATGCAAAAATCTTCGCCGGAAGCGCGTAAACTGTATGAGGATATGGATAGGGTAGGCAAAAGCGAGAGCAGAAGCGGAAACATATATTATATGGGAAGAAAGCCTGACTCAGTCGACCATTACAACCTTTCCGCATTCTTCAGGAACGGTGAGCAGAGACTTTCTCCTAACAACGGATACGATGGTGAGGAAGGATATTCGGTTGAAACATGGGACGGTGAAAAATGGGTTAAGGAAGACCCCGTAACTGCTAACAGCTTCTCCACCCGCCTCTCTGAGCCTACTGCCGCCGACTACGCCTTCCTCAACGAGAAGCGCAGCAGACCCAGCGTGCAGGAGCGATATGCCGCTACCATGCGGCAGTACCGTGCGCTTCAGGCTCAGATATCCAAGGCAAAGAAGGA
>JAZRWZ010000214.1:0-2142 GCA_045599985.1 Acutalibacteraceae bacterium
GTTGGAAGTATAGAGTTCGCTGCGGCTACGCCGCAGAAAAGGACAAAGAACAAGGCGTTAGCAACATATAACGTGTGCGCGGGGAAAAGGCAAGAACGAAAGTTGGAGGTTGGAGGTTGGAAGTATAGAGTTCGCTGCGGCTACGCCGCAGAAAAGGACAAAGAACAAGGCGTTAGCAACAGGTACTGCCGTGTGCTGTCCATGATGTCATTTCACGGCTTTTGAGCCGTATTTCGGCGGGACTAAACCAATGCAACCGAAACGGTCTGTCGTTCTTCGCTTCGCGGGCTAAAATTCTGCGCGGCGATGCCGCGCCTAAATTTCTACTTCCAACTTCCAACCTCAAACCTTCAACTTTTCTTGACACCTCCGACTATAACCGTTACCATGACTCGGTAGAACCGCACCGCAATGAACGAAGCAACAGCAACTCCCCCCGCCAAAAAGCGTTACGAGTGGATTGACAACTCGCGCGTCATTGCGGCGTTCCTCATTATGCTGGTGCATTTGCCGCTGGATAAACTGCCGCAGGTGGGGATGCTTGACCACTCCACGATTGAGAGTATTCTCAAAGGCAGCACCTACAACGGGCGCGTGGCTTTGTTCCTGATGTTGTCGGGCTACCTTTTCGGTCGCAATGCGGGCTGGGCTAAAACGTGGGACCGCTTCATCTGGCTGCTGGTACCCTATGTGCTGTGGAATCTCATTTTCTGGGGGCTCTGGCTGCTCAACGGTCACGCGGTCGATGAAGTGAGCGCCTTTCAGGTATTCGGCATCGGCGCGGTCTTTACCAACGATTGGGAGATTACCTCGGCGGGCAACTGCTACCCCTTTTTTGATGTCCCCTCGTGGTACATGCGCGACATGCTGTTTCTCACGCTGCTCACGCCCTTCCTCATCAAAATCAAGGCACATCTGCCGTGGATTCTGCTGCTGTTTGCCGCCGTTTGGCCTTTCAGCTTTTACATGAACCCGTGGGCGATTCTTTCGGGCGGCACCTGTTTTTATTACGGTGTCGGTATTCTGCTGACCAACTTCAAGGTGGAATCCGCTTACAAAATTTTCAATGACAAGCTGACGCCCTACGTCATCATTGCCTTTATCGTTGGTATAGTTTACTCCGTTCTCCGCTGGAAGTATGAAGCGTTGCTGCCCAACTTCTGCGTCACCCTTCCGGGCATGCTGATTGGCGCCATGATGATTGCCCACTGGGGCTTCCTGATTGAGAAGCACGCCCCCAAGCTTTCCAAGCGTCTGGCACCGCTGGGTCCCGCCTCATTCTTGGTGTTCATGCTCCATTATCCTATTTTTGAGACGCTTTGCTACTATTTCCCCGCGCTGCGAGAAACGTATTGGGTTCTACTTCTCCCCATCCCGACCTTCATTGTCATTGTTAGCCTGTTCCTGGGTATGAAACGCTACACCCCGTGGCTCATGCCCTATCTGGGGCACATGAAAATTCAGAAGAAGAATTAATCCCCTTCCTCTTTTCAAAAGGAGCGCAAAAACTACCGCATTCCTAAGTTGAAGATAAACATAAGGTCTGCCTCGTTCGCAAGACATGCACTATCGAAGTTTGATTTCAGACTTCGTACAACTATCTCTATTTTCCTGTCTGCGCAAAAACGAGGTTACTCAACAGGATGAATCAAACGCGTTTTTCTATTTTATATCAGCAAGGGCGCTTCTACGCACACGTCACTTCACGCAACAAGCTATACTTCTGTAAGGGAAAGCTGGGGGTATCTCTTTTCAAAAGAGATGTCTTACTAATGTTTCCCCTATCTGTTACTTTTACGCTTCGCCGGACAGGCAAGCAAGCATCACCCCTTATAAGATTAAGTAATTTTTATTGAACATTAAGCCCCTTAAAAACAGGGCAAACGCATTGGGGAATATGACACTCGATTTTGTCATAGAATCGCAAATATTCACATATTTGTATAAATTGTATTTTAATCAAAAGTTTATTTTGTGATTTCTGTTTATATTAGTATATACAAACTTGTATATTTGTTGGTTTTATAGTATAATCCCCACATGGAGAATCTTATTAAACACTTTGAACAAATCGAAGATCATCGACACGGCTTTAATCTGCAACATAAGCTCTCAGATATATTGACTATCGCCATTTTGGCT
>JAZRWZ010000215.1:0-3150 GCA_045599985.1 Acutalibacteraceae bacterium
CAGTTTGATTTTGAGGGCATGCTGGATTTGGAGGCCTACCTCTCCCTGATTCAGGAATTGGGCCTTTATGCCATTCTGCGCCCCGGCCCCTATATCTGCTCCGAGTGGGAATTCGGCGGCCTGCCCTGGTGGCTGCTGAAAAATGACGACATGGAGCTGCGCTGTGCCGACCCTGCCTATCTGGCGGCGGTTGACCGCTTTTATGATGAACTGATTCCCCGCATTGTGCCCCATCAGATTGACAAGGGCGGCAATGTGATTCTGCTGCAGAACGAGAATGAATACGGCAGCTACGGCGATGACGGCGAATACCTGCGTTACCTTGCCGACGGCCTTGTGCGCCGGGGCATTACCGTTCCCCTTTTCTCCAGCGACGGTGTATGCCATCAGATGCTTACGGGAGGCACCCTGCCCGATATTCACAAAACCGCCAACTTCGGCTCCAGACCCGGGGAGAATTTTGAGGGCCTGCGCGAATACCAGCCCAAGGGCCCCCTGATGTGCGCCGAGTACTGGAACGGCTGGTTTGACCACTGGGAGGAGGAGCACCACCACCGTGACCCCGCCGATGCCGCCGCCTGCCTGGACGAAATCCTTGCCGCAGGCGCAAGTGTTTCCGCCTATATGTTCCACGGCGGCACCACCTTCGGCTTCATGAACGGTGCCAACTTCTATGAGGTGTATCAGCCCACGGTCAACAGCTACGATGACGACGCTCCCCTGAATGAGAACGGTCAGATTACCGAAAAATACCGTCTGTTCCGCGATGTGATTGCCAAATACCGCGAGATTCCCGAGGTGGAGCTGCCCGCTCCCATTCTGCCCAAACGCTACGGCGAGTTTCGCTTCACCCGTTTTGCAAAGCTGCTTGATAATCTGGATACTCTCTCCGCTCCCCAAGCCCTTGTGGCACCCCGCCCCATGGAAAAACTGGGGCAGGGCTACGGCTACATTCTTTACCGCTGCCGTGTGAAGGGCCCCCGTGAGGAGCAGATTCTGCACTTTGACTCCCTGCATGACCGCGCCTATGTGTATGCCGACGGCAAATTCATCGGCAAGCAGTACATCAATGACAAAGAGGACTCCATCCCCTTCACCGTGCCCGCCGGGGGCAGTACACTGGATGTGCTGGTGGAAAACATGGGCCGCATCAACTACGGCCGTTTCCTTGCCGACCGCAAGGGCGTTACCCACGGCATCGGCGCGGGCAACAACTTCTTCTACCACTGGCAGGCCTACACCCTTCCCTTTGACAACACCGATAAGCTGACCTTCACCGAGGGCACCCCCGTATTTGACGGCACGCCCCTGTTCATGCAGGCAGATTTGGAGATTGCGGATGAGCCCTGCGACACCTTTGTGAAGCTGCCCGGCTTCGGCAAAGGCATCATCATTGTTAACGGCAAGGTGCTCAGCCGCTACTGGGAGGTCGGCCCCCAGCGCTCCGCCTACCTGCCCGCTCCCTTCCTCAGGAAAGGGCACAACACCGTTACCGTTCTGGAAACCGAGCATTTCACCAACCCCGCCGTGCTGTTGGATGACACTGCCGATATCGGCTGAAAGGAAGATTCACTATGAAAAACATCAAGAACGCCTCCTGGATCAAATCTCCGAAAATCAAACTGACCTCCGTTTTCTCCTACGAAAAGGAACTTGTATTCGATAAGCCCGTGCAGAAGGCCGCACTGGAGGCCTCCGCGCTGGGTGTATACACCGTATTCATCAACGGCAGCCGCGTGGGCGACTACTACATGGCCCCCGGCTGGACGGAATACGATGCCCATGTGCAGGTGGAAACCTATGACGTTACCGCCATGCTCACCGAAAAAAGCAAATTCGCCTTTAAGGTTGCCCCGGGCTGGAAATGCGGCATGCGTCCCCACTGGTCAAACTGCCCCATCCCTCATCCCTCCGCCGCCTATCTGGGTGCTACGGAATCCGCTTTGATTTTTGCCCTCACCGTCACCTATATCGACGGCACCGAGGAGGTATTTTACAGCGACGGCACATGGATGGTTTATGAGGATAATTATCTGGAATCCACCATCTATGACGGCTATGTGTATGACCCCGCCTTTAAGGACGAAGCCCCCGCCCCCGCCGTGGAGTTCCCCCACACCAAGGAAACTCTGGTGGACAGAATGGGCGAAAAGGTGATTGCCCACGAGCGGCTTGCCGTTAAGGAAATCATCCGCACCCCCAAGGGTGAAACCGTGCTGGACTTCGGCCAGAACATGAGCGGCTATGTGGAATTCCGCATTCGGGGCAAAAAAGGCGAGCGCGCCTTTTTGCAGCACGGCGAAGTGCTGGATAAGGACGGCAACTTCTACCGTGAAAACCTGCGCTCCGCCAAGGCCGAGGCCGTGTTCCTCTGTGACGGTGAAGAGCATTACCACATCCCCGAGCACACCTTCTTCGGTTTCCGTTATGTGAAGCTGAACAACTGGAGTGACGAGGTGAAGGCGGAGAATTTCACCGCCGTGGTGATTCACTCCGACATCAAGCGCACCGGTTATTTTGAATGCTCCGACCCCCGCGTGAATCAGTTATTCAGCAACGTCATCTGGGGTCAGAAGGGCAACTATGTGGATGTGCCCACCGATTGCCCCCAGCGTGACGAGCGTCTGGGCTGGACGGGGGATGCCGAGGTATTTGTGAAAGCCGCCACCTACAATTTTGACGTGGAACGCTTCTTCGAGAAATGGCTGGCAGACCTGCGGGCCGACCAGAAGGGCTGGGGCGGTGTGCCCCATGTAATTCCCGATGTGTTTAATCCCGATATGTATTCCTCCGCCGCCTGGGCCGATGCCTGCACCGTTTGCCCGTGGCAGATTTATGTTTCCTACAATAACAAAGCCCTGCTGGAGGAATCCCTTGACAGCATGCGCCGCTGGCTGGAGTATATTGACCGCTTCCGCGTGAACGGCATCTGGAAGGGGCAGGCCCACTTCGGTGACTGGCTCAACCTTGACCAGGACAGCGCCCATGAATGCTCCCGCGGCACCGAGAAAGAGCTGATTGCCACGGCTTACTACATCCTTTCCTCCGACATTTACCTGAAGGCCTGCGCCGCCTGCGGTGCCGATGCCGGTGATGTGGCAGCCAGGAGAGCGGAATCCGTTGAGGCCTTCCGCCGTGAATACATGGCAA
>JAZRWZ010000216.1:0-7132 GCA_045599985.1 Acutalibacteraceae bacterium
ATAAGTCGGCTGACGGAATATTTCTCCATATATTCGCTCATATCAATGCGCACCATATTACGTTCGTCATCAAACAATGCTTCGGCAAGCGCTTTTGCCAGTTCCGTTTTGCCAACACCTGTGGGACCGAGGAACAGGAAGGAGCCGATGGGGCGGTTGGGGTCTTTGATACCGGCACGGGAGCGAAGGATGGCATCGCAAACCTTTTCAACAGCCTCATTCTGACCGATGACTCTTTTGTGAAGGATTTCATCCAGACGAAGCAGTTTATCGCGTTCGCCCTCCATTAACTTGGAAACGGGAACCCCGCTCCAGCGGCTGACGATTGCCGCTATCTCCTCCTCGGTGACTTTATCCCGAAGCAGAGAGATGCCTTTGCCGCTTTCGGCGTTCTTTTCCGCTTCCTCCAGTTCTTTCTGAAGGGCGGGAAGCTTGCCGTATTTTAACTCGGCAGATTTTGCAAGGTCATAATGGCGCTCCGCATCTTCCATGGCGGCATTGATTTTTTCGATTTGGCTGCGAAGCTCCTGCACTTTGCTGATGGATTGCTTTTCATTTTCCCATTTGGCTTTGAGGCTGTTATATTCATCACGAAGATTTGTCAGTTCGGTTTGAATTGCGGTCAGATTTTCCGCACTCAGAGGGTCGGATTCTTTCTTTAACGCTTCTTCTTCAATTTCCAACTGCATGATTTTGTGCCGGATTTCGTCCAGCTCTGCAGGCATGGAATCAATCTCCGTTTTAATGGAAGCACAGGCTTCGTCAACCAGGTCAATGGCTTTATCGGGCAGGAATCTGTCGCTGATATAGCGATTGCTGAGTACGGCGGCGGAAATCAAAGCATTATCCTGTATTTTTACGCCGTGATACACTTCATAACGCTCTTTCAGTCCTCTCAGAATCGATACAGTATCTTCCACGGTGGGTTCCGCAACCATAACCGGCTGAAAACGGCGTTCAAGGGCGGCATCCTTCTCGATATATTGACGGTATTCGTTCAGAGTTGTGGCGCCGATGCAATGCAGCTCGCCGCGAGCCAAAAGGGGCTTTAGAATATTGCCTGCATCCATGGCACCGTCTGTTTTTCCTGCACCCACAATCAAATGCAATTCATCAATAAACAGAATAATCTGTCCGTTGCTTTTCTGCACTTCATTGAGTACTGCTTTCAGTCTTTCTTCAAATTCGCCCCGGTATTTGGCACCTGCCACCAGAGCACCCATATCCAGGCTGAACAGGGTGCGGCTTTTCAGTTTTTCAGGCACACCACCTTTTACGATTCTTTGGGCAAGCCCTTCGGCAATGGCGGTTTTGCCAACGCCCGGTTCGCCAATCAGGCAGGGATTGTTTTTGGTTTTACGGCTCAGAATGCGAATGACATTACGGATTTCTTCATCACGCCCGATCACGGGGTCCAGTTTTTGATTACGGGCATATTCGGTCAAATCCCTTCCGTATTTCTTCAAAGCATCATAGCTGTCTTCGGGATTATCGTCATTCACGCTGTTGGAACCGCGCACGGTTTTGAGCACATCCAGGAAAGAGGATTCCGTAATGCCGTAATGCTGAAGCAGGGACTTCATTTCGGAATCGGGGCGAAGAATCATGCCAAGCATCAGGTGTTCAACACTGGTGAAGGCATCTTTCATCTTTTCTGCCTGTTTTTCCGCTTCGTCCAAAGCGTAAATAAGGGTGGGGGAGCAATAGCTTTCGCCGCCGCTTACCTTGGGCAGAGCGTTTAGCTTTGCCTGCAGGTCGTTTTGCAGGGTAGGCATGTGAATACCCATTGCTTTGAATAAAGAGCCGATAAGGCCATCCTGCTGCGAAATAAGGGCATATAAAAGATGTATCTGTTCTATTTGCTGGTTGGCGTTTTCTGCGGCAAGGTTTTGTGCCGAACGAATGGCATCTGTGCTTTTTTGGGTCAGTTTTTCAAAATTCATTCAATTTTCCTCCTTTATGGGATGTTATGCCTATATGGTATGCCTGACCTGTGAATAAAATTCATAACAAAAATGAATTGTTTGTTAACAATTAGCACTCTTAGCAAAAGAGTGCCAATTCTCTGAATTTAATCATTATTTTGGGCAAAAAAAGAAACAGCCACGAATGAGGCTGTTTCCTATTAGTTAATGTTAAGTATTAGTTCAACTTGCTCTCCGACCATGCTGCCAGGTCAGCATAAACATCGGCACGGTTGAGCTCATTCAGAATCTCATGGCGGCAATTTTCGTAAATCTTGATGGATACATCTTTTACACCGGCAGCTTTGATGCCGTTAAAGGTTTCGGTAACACCTTTGCCGTAGTTGCCTACGGGGTCCATTTCGCCGCAAACCAGCAGCACGGGTTTGTCGGGGTTAAGCTCCTTGTACCATGTCAGGGCCGTAACGGATTTGAGCAGAGTGAACATATCGCGGTAACCGTATGCGGTAAACAAAAATCCGCTGTAACGGTCTGCGATGTAAGTGTCCACGATTTCTTCATCACGGGTGAGCCAATCAAAATTGGTGCGGGGATTCTCGTATTTTTTATTGTATGCACCAAAGGCAACGGAATCGATGAATTTGCTGCGATAGTGGTTGCCTTTGATTTTGGCAATGGCATTTGCCATCAGAATGCCTGCTGCTGCAGCGGGATTGGCACCGGCAGTGCCGCAAAAGATGAATCCTTTAATATCTTCATCATTGCCGTAGAGGCTTGCATAGTCCCTTGCCACAAAGGAACCCATGCTGTGACCGAAAAAGATGATGGGCAGGGCAGCGAATTCTGTTTTGATGAGTTCGGTTACCCGGCGGCTGTCCAATGCGAAATTGCGCCAACCGTTTTTCTCGCCGAACCAGCCCAGGTCATCGTCGGTCTTTACACTTTTGCCGTGGCCGATATGGTCATGGCAAACTACGGCAAAGCCGCGGCTGGTCAGACTTTCGGCAAATTCATTGTAGCGCAGGGAATGTTCTGCCATGCCGTGGTTGATTTGGAAAACCGCTTTGGGAGCAGATTCGGGAAGCCAGGCGCGAACATAAATATCGCTGATGCCGCTTTGGGAGGGAACACGGAATTCTTTCACATTTGCCATGAAAAATCATCCTTTCCAAAAAACTGTTATTATTATATCACATTATTTCCGTGATTTAAAGTTGATTTTTCCGATTCTTAATGACTTTGTAATTTGTATTATCTTATTTGTTGTGGTATAATAATCGCAAATTTTGGTGTAAATACTCTTTATTTGGTGATGATTATGGAAATATATTTGGTTCGCCATGGCTATTCAAAATCCAATGCCGGGGATAACTCCTCTGACGATCCCGCGTTGGCACCCTTAGGGCTGACGCAGGCAAATTGTTTGGCTGAGAGATTTGATGCTGTTCCTCTTACCGGAATCATTGTGAGTCCTTTGCGGCGCACGGTGCAAACCGCATTGCCAACCGCAAAAGAAAAGAACTTGCCTTTGCTTTTATGTTACGAATTATTGGAAGTGGATACCCCTGAAACATGGGTTTGCAAGCCTTTGGCCGATATGCGTAAGGAATTTGATTACGATAACATTTCCCTTTTGAGTGACGGATATTCCCCGTGCAAAGAGGATGCCGCTGCCCGCCGTGACCGTGCCGATAAAGTAATGAACCTGATTCGGCAGAATTTTCAAGATGATGATAAAGTATTGCTTGTTACCCACGGCACTTTTTTGCGGCAGTTAATGATGGCGGTGCTGGACATGCCCCGTGATTTTGATATGCGCTTTACCATGACAAATGCCTGTGTGAACCGCGTTATTTGGAGTAAAAATGAACCGCCTCGTTTGGCCTTGATGAACGACACACGCCACCTGCCTCTTGATAGTATTTCGCCTTGCGGTAAAGCAGATATTTTCGGTTGATTTTCAGTATGCAAAGGAGCTTATAGTATGTTTACGCAATCCGAGCAGTGCCTGAATTGGCAATTTACAGATATTCCCGCGTTTAAAAACGGCAGATTAAGTCCACTATTCGCTTCCTGCGGGCAAGGGCTGTTGCCTGCGGGTTCCTGTTTTCTTCACACATTTTTCGATGTGGAACAGGGTTCGGTGGAAACTTATGCCGAAAGGTTGATGAATCAGGGTTATTCCTTGCTGTATCAGCACAAAATCGGTGGAAATTTGTATTATCAGTTTGCGCTGAAAAATGCATATTTTTATATCAGTTATCTTAAAAACAGCGCTGTGGCCCGCTTTGTTTGGGAGGATTGCACCGTTCCCTTAAAGGATATTGGTTCCGGCTGTCAAAAGCAGATATATGACAATACCGTGTTTTCTCAATTCAGTCTGCATTATGACGACATGAACCGCTATACCACCTGTGATTGCGGCATGAACTATGTTTATAGGCTGCGGGATAACCGATTGATTCTGATTGACGGCGGCGAGCAGGAGCAATGCACCGAAGCTGCATTCGCGGAATATATGGATTTCCTTCGCAGCTTAACCGATACAAAAGCAGGGGAACCCATAACCGTAGCCCTTTGGCTGTGCACTCACGCTCATAATGACCATTGTGATTTCTTCCATAAACTGCTGCTCAGGTGTCATGATGAAATCCGGCTGGAGGCTGTTGCGTTTAATTTTCCGGATGAGAGCAACACGCCTCACAGTGAGTCTGTTATGCCCCTTCGCCGGTTGATTGCGGATTGTTATCCCGGTGTGAAGTATTGCAAGCTCCATGGCGGAATGCATTTTTCGGTGGGTAATGCCACGGTAACCGTCTTAACTTCTGTGGAAAACAGTTTGGGTATTCGGGAGGATAAGCCCTTCCCCGGGCTGAACGACAGCAGCACAGTATTTACCGTGGAAGCCGAAGGGATTACAACTTTATTCTTAGCGGATATGGGCGACATCAATGCAGAAGTATTTTTGCGTGATTATGCCGATTCTTTCAATCAGGTGGATTTTTTGCAGGCTGCCCATCATGGTATTAACGCAATTTATGATGTATATGAGGCGATTGAAACCAAAAAGCTTCTTTTGCCCCAATGCAGCAAAAATATGATTACCCGATTTCAGGACAAGCAGGCACATTATGAAGCACGATACGGTGCCTTAAATATACTGCTTGCCAATGACCGGACGGATATATTCACCATGAAAAACGGCACGCCGGTTCACACCTCACGGCCTCATGTGGGAGAACCCTTTGACGGGTCGGAATGGTAAAACATATAACAAAACAATAAGCGCTGTTTACTTGTAATTCCGAAAACAGCGCTTTTGTTATTTCTTTTGGCTTGAATATTAAATTGAGAAGCTGAAAAGAATATTTATTCCTCCGCAAGCTTCAGGAACATTCCCAACACACGCATAACGGATTGCTTCAGGTAATCAACGGTAATGGTACCTTTTTCGAGGGCATCTTTCAGATTCTGAGCACTCCCGCGAGGCATCTTTAAATCATTGCCTGCTTTTACCTCGTCGGCATTGGCGCTCACCACATCCCAATCTGTTTCCACCATGCTGTCATAACCCCACTCGTTGCGAAGAATGCCGGTGAGCAAATCCCAGTTTTCACTGGTGTGGGTGCCGTTAATCAGGTTGTAACTGCTCATAATGGTGAGGGGTTTGGCCTCTTTCACGGCGATTTCAAACACCTTCAGGTAGATTTCGCGAAGGGCACGCTCGGAAAGAATGGAATTGTTGCGGTAACGGTTGGGCTCTTTGTTGTTGCAGGCAAAGTGCTTCAGGCTGACGGCGATTTTCTGGGACTGAATGCCCCTGATTTCTGCCGAAACCTGTTTGCCGGCCAGTATGGGGTCCTCACTCATATATTCAAAATTTCGGCCGCAGAGAGGATTACGGTGGATGTTGCAGGCGGGTGCAAGCCATACGCCGATGTTATTCTCCTTGATTTCGGCGGCGGCAGCAGCGCCCATGGCAAATACCAAATCCTCATTCCATGTGGCGGCGAGGCAGGTGGAGGAGGGGAAAGCGGTGGTGGGAATACCGATTTGGGTGTTCAGGTGCAGGCCCGCGGGGCCGTCTGCCGTGGGAACGGAAGGCACACAAAGGCGGGGCACATTACCGAAGCATCCGGTTGAGCAAACACCGGTGGCGGGCTGTCCGCCCAAAAATGCGCAAAGCTCATCCTCGGTGAATTGGTTCACAAATTCGGAGAGGGTAATGGTATTGCCCACTTCGTCAAAGCGAATGGCAGTATCGGTGTGGCAATAAGGCTCACAGCGGGGCGGTTCGCTACCCAAAGGAATATGCTCGGTGGGCAGCGGCTCAAAAGTACCGTCGGCGGTTAAACGCTTTTCCAATTCATAGGGCACACAGCGGGGGCTGAGCTGCTGTAATACCGTATCTTCTTCGACTTTGTAAGCAAATGAAAGCTCGGTAAGATTCATGCTGGAGTTGCCGATAAAGAGCTTGTAATCTCCTTTTTCAAGCAGATAAGCGGATTTTTGAATTTTCCCCAAATCGTCATAGCTTGCCATAACATAGATGTCAAAGGTGATGGCAAGGCTTTGACTTTCGCCGGGAGCGAGGAGCTTTGTTTTGGCATAACCTGCCAGAGCAATGGCGGGTTTTCCCAGTTTACCCTGCGGGGCGCTGTAATACACCTGAAGTACTTCTTTACCTGCAGTTTTGCCGATATTGGTAACGATGCAGGCAACGGTGATTTTACCGTTTTCTTCGCCTGCCACGGCACCGTTGATGGCAAACTCGGTATAACTCAGGCCGTACCCGAAGGGATAACGGATGTATTTCTTCATGCCGGGAATGGTCATAAAGTAGCGGTAACCCACATAAATATCTTCGCTGTATCGGCAATAATCAAAGGATTCCGCCATTTCATCTTTACTGGGATAAGCATCGTAGGTGGTAGTAACGGTGTCAGGGAGTTTACCGCTGGGGTTTACGTCACCGCACAGCACATCTGCCAAAGCAATGCCGCCCTCCATGCCGCCCTGCCAGCAGAACAGCACGGCCTGAACCTTGGGATTCTCGGCAAAATCCTCACAGCAGATTTGTGCGCCGCTGTTCACAACGATAATGACCTTTTGGAAGGATTCGGTCAAACGGTTTAAAATGGATTTTTCAAGGTCGCTCAGGTAGTAATCTCCGCCCACGGCCCGTCTGTCGGTTCCTTCTGCGCTGA
>JAZRWZ010000217.1:0-1558 GCA_045599985.1 Acutalibacteraceae bacterium
CCTCACCGCAGGGGAATGGGAATATGAAGGTAACGGCTATTTCATCCAAAAGTGCGATGTGTGCCACGAAACCGCCGACAGCAAGCAGGTTTCCATCTGCTTTAATGTGGATTCTGTCAGCATTGCCAATCGGGGCGTAAAAGTGCTGAAGCCCACGGTTACGGATGATTTTACATCGGATTATTCCTTCAGCTCCTCCGATGATTCGGTGGCCACGGTGGATGCCGACGGCCTGCTGACGGCAAAATCCGTGGGTAAGTGCGACGTCACCGTTACCATTAACGGCACCGATATTTCGGATACCGTGCCCGTTACCGTAAACGCAAGGGAGTTCAAACTGACCTTTGTGATTGACGGCAAGGAACAGACCGCCGAGGTGAAGGAGGGTACTCCCATCAAGGCGCCGGAGGTAACCGTCAAGCCCGGCTTCGAGTTCACGAAATGGACGCCGGAGGTTCCCGCCGTGATGCCCGGTGAGAATGTCGTGTATTACGCGGAAATCCTGCCCAAGCATTTCACCGTGGATATTCTGGTTGACGGCGAAAAAATCGGCGAGACGGAATACACCTACGGCGATACCGAGCTTGACCTTTCGGAATTCACCGTGCCCGAAAAGCCCGGTTATGACGGCAAGTGGGATTATACCCTTACGCCGGAGGGTGCCGAGGTGATTGCGGTTTATACACCGATTACCTACAAGGCTACCTTTGTGGCGGACGGAAAAACGGTTGGCACTGTGGATTATACCGTTGAAACAAAATCAATCACCGAACCCGATGTACCCGTCAAGGCGGGGTACACAGGCAAGTGGAGTGATTACACCCTTGCTGTGGGCGGTGTGACAATCCGTGCGGTTTACACCAACGCATCCGTCATCACCATCATGAATTACGTGCCGGAAAGAACGGAAGACTACAAGGCAACCGTCACATTCCGCGCGAAGTACGGCGAGCTGCCCGAGGGTGCGGTCATCAAGTGGTACCGGAACGGGAAAGAAATCGGTACAGGGGATTCCGTTACGGTTAAGGAAGACACCACGGGCTATGTTGTGGAGTGCCGCGTATTTGTCAACGGAGAAAAAGTGGCATCCTCCCCCATGGAAACCGTCAGAATTAAGCACAAGTTCTTCGATAAATTCATTGCCTTGTTCAGAAAGCTGTTCAAGGCTCTGCCGGTCATCACCCAATAACCGGACTAAATCCGGATAACAAAAAATGCGCCCGCTGTGTGAAAAACACAGTGGGCGTTTTTGTGCGGGGCAAGAGAGAAGACAGTATTCGGTTTTCGGTTTTTATCACCGTAGGGGAGCGCTTCTCCCGTTTTTTCGTGTAGGGCAAGAGCACCTGCTCTTGCCGCCGTTGTCACCGTATTAGGAGGGATTATCCGTAATCATTTGTTATCTATTAGTCTCTATTCCCCCGCGCGGTGATTTATCGGTTTCCCGGGGCAGAAAAAGCGGGCAGCACGGAAGGCTGCCCGCATAAACGGTATGGCATTAAGAACAGTAGTTTTATATCTCTTTCGTAAAGGTCTGCACGGTGTGGCGGCCTACGGTTTC